>QHZK01000363.1 GCA_003224635.1 Acidobacteriota bacterium
TTACCGAGTGCGGCCGCCGCGCGCTCGTGTGAGGCGCCGTGGGAGACCGTCAGGATCAGGATCTTGGGTGGCATTCTCGGTTGCCAGTGCGAAGGTTAAAGGTTAAAGGATAAAGGGTAAAGGAGCCAGAAATCGTCAAACTTTATCCTTTACACTTTAACCTTTACACTGTGCACATGGACTTGCTCTTGCTGGGAGCCGGGATGGGAGTGGCCGGCGGGCTGTTTCCGAGTCCGCTTCACATGATCGCCCTGGCTCAGGTCGCGCTCAAACGCCGGGCCCTGGCGCTGCTGGTCCTGGTGGGAGCGCCGCTCGTGGTCGACGGAGCCCTGCTGCTCGTGACCTTCTTCTTTTACCAGTACATCCCTCACAACATCGCCCACGACGTGGCCTACCTAGGCGGCGCTATCGTGCTGGCCTTTGGTGCTTACTCGCTGGCCCAGGCCCGCGGCAAGAGTCAGGAAGAAATGGCGCGCTCCGGCGCGCTCACTTACACGAGCGTTTCTGTTGGGGTTTTGGCTGAGGCGACAGCTCCCGGAACCTGGGTCTACTGGCTGACCGTCGCCGGTCCCATCATCGAGGAAGGGCGCAGAAACGGTTACTGGCGCGTGGCTCCATTCTTTGCCGGGAGCCTGGCGGGATACTACGGGGCGGCGATCGTCAGCGTCTGGTTGATGGCCTGGGGCGCCGGCCTGCACAAGAAGTTCAAGCAACGCCTCTTCCTGTTCGCCAATCTACTGCTGGTGGTTCTGGGAATCTCCTACGTGGTGCGCGCCTATCTCGGAAGATAGCTAGGCTAGCAGGAGTGCTGAAAACGGCTGCCTCGCCGCGCAGAGTCAGCCGACCCCTCACTGCGTCCGGCTTGACCTGTCGTGGTGAGCGAAGCGAACGTCTCCCAGCGTTCTGGTCGCTGTGCTTCGGATAATAGGAGCGAAGAGCCTTTTCAGGGGCCGGCCGACCGATGCATCGCCGCGTCGCGAGACTGCATCCAAATGTCAAATAGCCGCTGCGCGACCGGAACCGCTCACGCTGCGCGCCTCCACTCTTGCTAATCTCAACAATCTCAAGCAAATACGCGCACACCTCGGACGACAGGCAACAAAGTTGAGCAGATTGCCGTCATAGTGATCGAGAGTCGGCGATGTCACGGACCTCGAAATCAGGAGCGCGAACACGAGCAGCAGACGCTCCAGCAAACATCGCCGAAAGGAGGTCGGATATGTTCAAGAACAACAAATGGTTCCTTTCGGTTCCCTTGGCCGTAGTTTTGGCGGCCGGAATGGGCTTCGCAAAGGCCCATGTCACGGACAGCCAGATTGTTGCCGAGATTCAAGACCACCTGTATCACGCTCATATCTACAAGCAAGGAGATGTGCGTGTAAGCTTTGAGAACGGCGTCGCCACGCTCACCGGGACTGTGGACAACCTGGGGGCCAAGCTCGACGCCGAGCGCGCGGCGCGCAAGGCGGACGATGTGAGGCAGGTCGTGGACCAGATCACGGTCCACGCCGAGGACGTGACTCCGAGCCAGGTCGCGGAGCAGGCGCGCAAGGAGATTGTGACGTACCCGTTTTACACGATTTTTGACAACGTTGTTCTGAAAGTTGACGGCGACAAGCTCATCGTCAGCGGCCAGGTGAGCCAGCCTTTCAAGAAGGACGACATCGGCCGTTTTCTGGCTCACGTCAAGGGCGTGGCAGAACTCGAGAATGACCTTGAAGTTTTGCCGACGTCGAATTATGACGACCAGTTGCGCATCGCTATCGCTCGGGCCATCTACGGCGATCCCTACTTCGCCATTCACATCATTGTGAAGAACGGGAACGTGACGCTGGTCGGCGTGGTGAACAATCAGGTTGATCGCGCCAAGGCCGAGGCCGACGCGCGTTTCGCTGCTACCTTCTTTGCTCTCACTAACGACCTGCGCGTTGAGCGCGGATAGCGCCTGACGGCTCTCAGCCGAACCACGGCGAGGGTTTCCCCTCGCCGTGGCTTCTCTTGGGCGGTTCCCGCCCGCGTCAAGGTCGCAAATCTCCAGACCTCCGGTCTTGCGGTCCCTCCCAAGGCAGGTCGAATCCAATCAACTCCAATCAACGCGAAACCAGGCCAGAAACGCTTGCGGAGAACTCTCGGCATCACGCAGGATCTTGGCCAGAATGCTACGGTCTATGAAGGCGGGTCGAGACCAGAAACGCCGCGATGCCGATGAGCGCGCCCGCCGCCGCGTCAGCGGCGTAGTGGTAGCGGCCGACGACCGTGGCCACGGCGACGCTCGCGGCCGCAACCCCAAAGAACACGCCGGCGCGAGGCCAGTGGGCGCGCACCGAAAGCGCGGTCGCCGTCACCGCCGCCACGTGGCCGCTCGGAAAGACGCTGGACTGGATGCCATACTGCCCCAGAATCCAGAAGTTCATCTCGCGGAAGAGTGGCTGGACGACCGGCCCGGGGAGATCGTGGAAGAAAACGCGCGGCGGGGTGGAAGGGAACAGCGGGAAAAGCGCATAGCAGGTGAACTGCGCCAGCAGGACGGTCGTCCAGAAGCGGTCGATGGCGCGATCGGCCTCAAACCGGCCTCCGGGAGCGAGCCTCGGCCATTCGCGCAGGACATACAGCGCGCCCAGTCCTAGCGGGACCAGCGGATAGCAAAGGGAGTACGCGAATTCAAGATAGCGCTCAAGCCAGGGCGCGCCGGCGTCGAGCGCGCCCAGCACCCAGCGGTTCTCAAGCAGCGTGTGGTCCCAGCGAACGAACAGGTAGTCCAGCCGATGCGTCGAGTCGGGGAAGAAGAGCAGTCCGGACTCGCGATACGCCAGCAGAATCAGGACCGCAGGGAACCAGTCGCGAATCGTGACGAGGAATACACTGCGTTCTCCCGCGGACCACTCGGCAAGGCGGAAGCCCCTAAGCGTATCCTTCAGCGAACCTGTGGGCGGCGAACCGGCGAGTTTTACGCTGCCGGAATCGGCGGAGTACTTGCTGAGAAGGGTGATCACTCCGCTGGCGAGAAAGTTCAGCACCGCAATCGTCAGACCCTGTGTGACCCAGACGCGATAAAACGGCGCCGCCATCGACACGTAAGTCAAATAGATGAGAACCAGCTTCTCTGACACGCGCAGCCTGGCCGCCGCCTCGAAAAGGCGCGCGGCGGTTTTCACGGCTGGTTTCGCCGGGATAGCTGAGGGTTGAATCACGTCGCTCATAGTTGTCCTGCTTCAGGAGTCGCCGGCGCTTCAATGTTAGGAAGAGTTGCACCCCGCAGCGCCACACCCGTAGCCTATGCGCGTAGCGTGCCAACCCGTCTGGTGCAACGTAGTTCTGTTTGCAATAGGATACAGCCGCGATCGGGAGAGGGGCGTCAACCGAAACCGACAGCCACACCCGTTCGCTGCCAGAAAAAACTTGCAGGCGACACAGCCGACCCCTGACGAACTGGCTGCGAAGTATCGACAAGTGTCACGTTATAATGCGGAGGTGCACGCGCGCGTGGTTATCATCGAGGACGAAAAAGACATCGTTGAGCTGGTGAGCTACACCCTGCGCAAGGAAGGCTTTGACGTTCAAGGCTTCATCCGTGGCAAGGAGGGGCTCGAACACCTTCGCTATAAGCCTGCAGACCTCGTCCTGCTTGACATTCTGCTTCCCGACCTGGACGGGTTGGAGATTTGCAAGCGCCTGCGCGGGGACGAGCGCCTGAAGCGCATACCGGTCATCTTTCTGACCGCCAAAGGCGAGGAGCTCGACCGAGTGCTGGGTCTGGAGCTCGGCGCTGACGACTACGTCGTCAAGCCCTTCAGCCCGCGGGAGCTTGTAGCGCGGGTGAAGGCCGTCTTGCGCCGCCAGGAGCGCGTAGTCGAGAAGAGCGAAGTGGTCGATGCAGGCGGGGTGCGCCTGGACCCTCTCACCCAGGAGGTAACGGTCGACGGGCGAGCGGTGGAATTGAGCGCGCTCGAGTTCAAGCTGCTGCACCTTCTGGCCTCGCACCCGCGCCGGATTTTCAGCCGCGATCGGCTGCTCGACGAAGTGTGGGGCCGCGACCGCTTTGTGACGCCTCGCACCGTGGACGTCCACATCCGCCGCTTGCGCGAGAAGATCGAAACGCGCGCGGAAAAACCGAAGTATCTTCAAACCGTCCGGGGTTCCGGCTATCGCTTCTCGTCGGAGCCAAGCGAGTCGGAGGCGGACGAGGAGTAGTTCTCAGTAGTCAGTTATCAGTAAGAACTGGCAGGCTCGGCCGCCGAGAACCACGACTGACCAACTGACTACTGACAACTGAGTGGTCATGTCGCTTTGCGACACCCGCAAAGCAATGAAAATGGGCGTTTACCAACGCGGAGAAGCCTTCACTGAAAACAAAGCACTTAGCGCTTATTTTCAGGGCAGAACTGAAAACTGAGCACTGACGACTGCTTCTTCCAAATGACCTTCCGCAGCCCCATTTTCCGCAAGCTGCTCGGGAGCGCTTTCCTCCTCATCGCGACCTGCCTGGTCGTGCTGGATTTCTATCTCACGCGTTACCTTGCCCGGCGCCAGGTTGAGACGGTGGAGCAACGGCTGGGCGTGGAGGCGCAGATTCTCGCGGGCGAGTTGGGGAGCATTCCACGGGGCCGGATCGAAGGCTGGTCATCGGATGCGGGGGCGCGAGCTCAGACGCGGGTCACGGTGATCGATCCTCGAGGCGTCGTCCTAGCCGACTCGCAGCACGACCCTGAGACCATGGAGAACCACGCCAACCGCCCGGAGATTCGACAGGCTTACGCCGGCAAGGTGGGGACGTCGCTTCGTCACAGCGCCACGCTCAATCGCAATCTGTGTTACCTGGCCATGCCGGTCAGCTTTGGCGGGCAGCCGGGATACGTCCTGCGCCTGGCGGTTCCGCTCAAGGACCTTGACACCGAAATCGCCATCGTGCGCTGGCGGATTGTGGAGGCCTCGATGGCTGCGGCGCTGGTGGGGCTGGGTATTGCCTACTTGTTTTCGCGCTCCTTCACCGAGCGCATCAGTCGCCTGAGAAGGTTTGCGGAGGGCTTGGTGGAGTCACGCCCTTCGGAAAGCCCTTTGCTCGCCGGGGACGACGAGTTAGGCGCGCTGGGCCGGTCGTTGAACCAGACGGCGGCGGAGCTTCGGGGGCTCCTCGACCGCCTCAGCGTCGAGTCGGCCCGGCGCGAGGCCATTCTGTCCAGCATGGTCGAAGGCGTGCTGGCGGTAGACAGCGATTTGCGGGTAACGTTTTGCAACGATTCATTCGCGCGCCTCCTCGGCAGGTACAGTTCGATTCCGGAGCGCCTGCCGCTCGTCGAGCTGGTGCGCGATCCCGGGCTGATCGAGATGCTGTCCAAAGTGCTGGCCAGTGGGCAATCTTTCAAGCAGCGCCTCGCGCTCCCCGCCGCCGAGGGCCGTTCGTTTGAGGTTCAGGCCGCGCCGCTCGAGGCGCCGTCCGGCCCTGGCGCCCTGGCCATCCTGCACGATATCACCGACCTCGAGCGCCTGGAGCGCGTGCGCAAGGACTTTGTGGCCAACGTCTCCCACGAGCTGCGCACTCCTCTGACGGCCATTCGCGGGTACGCCGAGACGCTGCTCGAGGGCGCGCTCGAGGATAAGGACAATAACCGGCGCTTTGTCGAGATCATCAAGGCCCATGCGATCCGCTTGAGCAATATCGCTTCTGACCTGCTGGTCCTTTCGGAGCTCGAGTCGGGGAGGCCGCCGGCCGAGCCCGAGCGCGTTTCCATCCGTGCGGCAGTCCTCTCCGCCCTGCGCACGGTCGAGTCCGAAGCGCGGGTCCGCGAAGTCACCCTGGTCCCAGGCAGGCTCGATGATGCCGAGGTCAAAGGAGACAAAGTCCGGCTGGAGCAGGCGCTGGTGAATTTGCTCGATAACGCCGTGAAGTTCAACCACCCGGGCGGGAAGGTCTCGGTCGAGACCAGTCGAACGGCTGACGGACGAGCTCGAATCGCCGTCGCCGACACCGGGATCGGTATACCCTCAGGCGATCTGTCGAGAATCTTCGAACGCTTCTATCGCGTGGACAGAGCGCGCTCGCGGGAAGTGGGTGGAACTGGTCTGGGCCTTTCCATCGTCAAGCACGTCGTGGACCGCATGGGCGGCAAGATCGACGTGG
>QHZK01000364.1 GCA_003224635.1 Acidobacteriota bacterium
CGCTGCTGTCGTTTTCAATCGGGTTTGTTGCAATTGTGGATGAAGGGGTAGCGCAGACTTCCTGCTTTTGGAAGTCTGCGGCTTTTTCCAATGGAAGAACCGCAGAGCTGCAAAAAGACAGCAGGTCTGCGCTACCCGGGGTTAAAACCCCGCCCTTGCGCTTGCGGCTACCAGGACGCGCCCGCCGAGCGCGACGGCGCGACGACGGTCTCTGGCGTATCCAGCCGGATCTCGGAGAGGTCCGCGATCAGGTCGCGAGCCCAGCGGTAGATGTTGTGTTCTTTGATCACCTCTTGCAGGCGCTGCATTCTGGCGGTCTTCTCCTCGAGTTCCATCTCCAGCGCGAAGCGAATGGCCTCGGCCAGTTGCTCGGTGTCGTAAGGGTTCACGATCAGGGCGTCCCGCAGCTCGCGGGCCGCTCCCGTGAACTGGCTCAGGATCAGCACGCCCTGCTCGTCGTCGCGGGCGGCCACAAACTCCTTGGCTACAAGGTTCATTCCGTCGTGGAGCGAGGTCACCATGCAGAGGTCGACGGCGCGGTAGAGCAGGTCGATTTCCTGATGGCTGTGGTGCCTCTTGAGCAACACGATGGGCTTCCACTTGCCTTCTTTGAACCGCCAGTTGATGCGCTCGGCCTCGGCATCGACTTCGGCCAGCAGATCGCTGTAACGCTTGATGTGCGTGCGGCTGGGAGCGCCCACTTGAACGAAGCTGAACTGCGCGCGGAACCTGGGGAATTTTTCGAGGAAGCGCTCGACGCCTCGAAAGCGCTCCAGGATTCCCTTGGTATAGTCCACCCGGTCGACGCCGATTCCGACGTAGGCGGCCTCCACGCCGATCTGTTTTAAGAGCGCGGCCCGCTCCGGGGGCGGCAAGCCCCGCGAAGGCGCATCGTGAGAATTTCCCATGAAGGCCACGCTGATCGGGAACGGCTTCACCACGGTCAGGTGACCGCCGCGATTCACCGCAAAGCGCTCCCACTCGATGCGCGACTCGACCGCGTTGTCCACCGACTCGAGGAAGTTGTTGCAATGCGACTGAATGTGAAAACCGATCAGGTCCGCGCCCAGCAGGCCGTCCAGCAACTCGCGCTGCCAGGGACAAATGCTGAACGCCTGCGGATTGGGCCAAGGGATGTGCCAGAAGATCGCCACGCGGGCGTCGGGACGCTTGTTCTTCAAGAGGCGCGGCAGCAGCGCGAAGTGATAGTCCTGAACCAGAACGGCGGGCCCCTCGACGCCCTCCATTTCCTCGAGCAGCGCGTCCGCAAACTTCCTGTTCGCCCCCTGATATTGCTCCCAGTCCGAAACCCTGAAGATGGGCCGCGTGTGCGCGATGTGGCAAAGCGGCCACAGCCCCTCGTTGGCGAAGCCGAAGTAGTATCCCTCTTCCTCTTCTTTGGTCAGCCAGACCCGCCGCAGCGTGTACTGCGGGTCTTCGGGAGGAACCCGCAGGTGGTCACGCTCGTCCACGGTTTCACGGTCAGCGTCGCCGCCTCCGTGGGCTACCCAGGTGCCGTGGCAGGCGCGCAGGATAGGCTCGATCGCGGTCACCAGTCCGCTCGCGGGAACCACGGACTCGATCGACCGGCCCTGGCGAACGTGCATGTAGGGCTCGCGGTTCGAAACCACGAACAGGGAGGTATCGCGCAGCTTGCTCTCCACATAGATGCGGAGCCTTTCGGCGGTCCAGAACGATTCGGCGTCCGCGCGCAACCGGGCCTCCTCCTCGGCAGCGGCGCGTGCGGCGTGCAGGCTCCGGGCCAGATGGGTCACCTCGTGGGTGAGCGGCTGGAATAGAGCTCCCTGAGGAAATTCCGGAGGAGGCTCGCGGTGGGATTCCCTGCCCGTACGCATCTTTCTCATCCATTCCGCGGTCCTGGCGATGGGCCGGCTGATCGTCCAGCGGACAATCACCAAAGTGAGCAGCACAATGAAAACCACTTGCGCCAGGGCGCGGAGGAAGGTCTCTCGCCAGATTTTTGAGCTCTGGGCTTCGATGTAACCCGTATCATGAAAGACGGCCAGCGCTCCCACAATCTCGGTTTCACGGTGAAGCGGAAGGGCATAAACGTGCAGGGTCTTGTCACCCAGTTTCAGGTAGGCCTGGCAGCTTCTGTTCTGGGCGATTGCCTGCTGCGCGACAGCGGGAACGTCGTGCGACAGTTGGGCCGCGAGACTCGCCGCCACGGCCAGCGGTTTCCCTCGGTCGCTGTAAATAGCCACGCCGTAAAGCCGCTCGCGGTTTCCAAATCGCTCAACCAATCGCTGCAGAGTCTCGGTTGACTGCTTATCGAGAACCGGCTCGACGATTTCTTCCAGACCCTCCGCCAGTATCTCCGCGCGCCTCGCGAGATCGTTCCTCAGCCCCAGCTTCTCCGCTTTCACTTGGCGACGAGCGAAGAGGAAAGAGATTGCGGTAACGCCAACAATCAGCCAGACGATTAGACGATAGCTCAGCCGCATAAAGCAGATCCCGTTCCCAGAATCGAACTTCCGGTTTCGTGCCTGATTCCCTCGCTAGCCAGGGACAAATTCCAGGAAATAGCAGCGATGGTGGTCAACGGCTCGCTGCCTAAGCCTAGGGACGGACCCCCCAAATTTACCCACGCGCACAACCAATGCCAGCATAACACACCGCGAGGCCGGAGGCTACACGCTTGCTCCAATTTTCCGGGGAAGGGCCAATCCGGACTAGTCGGACTTTTTACCTTCGACGGCGACGCGTTCCTTTGCCAGCAAGACCCGTTTCCGCTCCGGACCCCATCGATATCCGCTCAGGCTTCCGTCCTGGTGTACCACCCGGTGGCAAGGGATCACCACGGCCACCGGGTTCGTAGCAACGGCCCTGGCGACCGCCCGGACTGCGGTCGGGCGACCGATGGCGCGTGCCACCTGGCTGTAGGAACGCGTCGCCCCGTACGGGATGGCGCGCAGCTCTTTCCATACGCGCCACTGAAAGGCGGTGGCTTGCAGATCGACGGGAAGGTCAAGACTGGGGCGCTCGCCCGCGAGATGGCTCAAGATGCGGCTGACCCAGTCGCTCAAGCCGCCTTGCGGTCGCCGGTCTCGCTGAATCTCGGCGTTCGGGTACTCCGCTCGCAGGGAAGCTTCGAGATAAGCATCAGAGTCCCCCAGGCTAACCGCCGAGACGCCTCGTTCCGTCGCCGCCACCAGCAGCCGCCCCAGCGAAGACTCAACGATGGTATAGGCGATGCGCATGCCACGCCCTCCCCGACGGTAAGTGGCGGGAGTCATGCCGAGCTCGGATGGAGCCCGCTCGTAAAGGCGGCTGCTGGAACTGTATCCTGCTTCGTAGAGTGCGCTCGTCACGTCTTTTCCTCCTTTAAGCCCAAGTTTAAGCCCGCCCAGGCGGCACGCCTCGGCGTACTGCCTCGGCGTTATGCCCATGACGCCCTTGAAAGTCCGCTGCAGGTGGTGGGGGCTGACGCCGGCCTCTGCGCCGAGCGCCTCGAGAGTGACGGGACTCTCCAGGCCGTTTACGTTAGCCTCGATGTAGCGGCAGACGCGGGCGATCAGCGCTGCCTGAAGGTGGCGGGGAGCCGCCGCGTTGCGCGGCTGGCAACGCCGGCAGGGCCGGAAGCCCGCCCGCTCGGCGTCTCCAGGCGCGGAGAAGAAAACCACCTGCTGGCGCCGCGGGCGGCGAGAAGGGCACCACGGCCGGCAGTAAATACGCGTGGACCGCACGGCGTAGACAAAAGTCCCGTCTGAGCTCAGGTCTTTCGCCAGCACGGCGCGCCAGCGGCTCTCTTTCTCGGTCCTCCGCATCTCGCGGGAATTGTTGTTCGCTTGACGGCTCATCGTGAATGACCTCCTGGCCCAAGGGTAGACGAGCCTTACGATCCATACTATCCGAATCTTGCGGTCAAAAAAACCAGTGGCAAGTGGCCAGTGACAAGTGACGAGCCCAGCCTCTCCTTTCGTCAACTTGCGACTTATCTCGGTTTGGTGTTTACTCGTCACTCGTCACTCGTCACTTGTCACCGTTCTTCAGGTAGGCGTACATGCGAGAACCGGTTCTTCTTCTAGCCGTTCTCGGAATAGCCACGTCGGCGCTGGCTCAAGATCCGGGGGGACCGGGCGACTTGCTTTCGAGCCTGACCGAACCCAAGGATTACGTGCAAAAACGCGCTTCCAGCTACGACCGCACGGGAGGCAATGAGGACTATCGCCAGATTGTCCCCGGCGAGACGCTCACGTTGCTTGACGAGGCCGGACCCGGCGTCATTACGCACGTCTGGGTCACCATTGCCAGCCCGGAACTTTTCCACCTGAAGAAACTGGTCCTGCGCATGTACTGGGACGGCGAGGCGACGCCGAGCGTCGAAGCGCCCATCGGCGATTTCTTCGGGCAGGGCCTGGGCGATTATTTCCTCTATCAATCCATTCCTCTGGCCGTAGGCGCGGACAAGGCGCTGAATTCCTTCTTCCCCATGCCCTTCTCGAGCCACGCCCGAATCACAGTGACGAACGAGGGGCGGCGCAAAGTGGACGCGTTCTATTTCAACATCGACTACCGCGCCCACTCGAAGGCTCTGCCCGCAGACACGCTCTACTTTCACGCTCAGTACCGGCAGTGCGCGCCCTGCCAGGCCATGGTGAGCGACGGCAAGAACCTGACCGGTGAGAACAACTACGTCTGGATAGAGGCCACCGGGCGCGGGCACTTTGCGGGCGTCACCATGTCGGTGCTTGAAAACGCCGACGGCTGGTGGGGCGAGGGCGATGACATGTTCTTCGTCGACGGCGAACGGCTGCCTTCGATCAACGGCACCGGCACGGAGGACTATTTTCTGGGCGCTTGGGACTTTGGCGGCAAGCCCTTCTCCTACGGCCTATTTGGCGCGCCGGTCGTAGGAGCGGAACGCGCCGGAGCTCGCTGGTCGGCCTACCGCTTCCACCTCGATTCGCCGATCACGTTTACCAAGTCGCTGAGCGCGACCATCGAGCACGGCCACGCCGACGACCGCGCCGACAATTATTACTCGGTGGCCTACTGGTACCAGACCGAACCCCACGCTGCGTTCCCGGTATTGCCTGCGGTCGAAGATCGGCTGCCAAGACTTCATCCTGCGGGGATGTAAGCTGCCCTTAACGACCGCAAAAGTTGTTTCGCTTTTCCTTCGTCTATGTTACAATGCGCAGTCGTAAGGAGGTTCGAGTAGTTGGCTGCGAACCCTCATCGTACGTACACGGTGCCCAGTTCACGGTTTCATCCAGCTCAACGACTGGGAGCGAGACATCATCTCGCAGCCGGCTTTCCCGTGGACCCAGTTTCCCGGCAGCACGATCGTGAGTGACACCGGCGAGCTTACCCTCGGAGACGTCTTTGCCATCGAACGCGGGCTCGCGACCGGAGCTAACACCTTCTTTATCCTGACCGAGGCCGAAGCCAAGAACTTGCATATACCGCGTCCCTCTTAAAGCCGATGCTACCCGGCCCCCGGCATTCGGCGGAGGACATCATTAATGCCCTACCCAGCGGAGCGCCCGACGTATCGCCGCATCTCTATCTGCTCGATTGTAACGAACCGGAAGAACACATCAAGACTACCTGGCCACCCTTTATGAGTACCTTCAGCAGGGCCGCGCGCAAAACGTTCACGCCACCTATCTCGCCAGTCGTCGCACCCCCTGGTACTCGCAGGAACAGGGCCCACCGGTGCCATTCCTCTGCACCTATATGGGACGCTCGCGTAACGGAAAGCACCCTTTCCGGTTTATCTGGAATCGCTCCCCAGCGACCGCCCACAACGTATACCTCATGCTCTATCCAAAGGGCCGCTTCCGCGACGCCCTAAACCAACACCCCGACCGAGCTTGAACGGCGCGTATTCGAGGCTCTACGACGAATCGCACCAACACAGCCTCTTTCGGAAGGCCGGGTCTACGGCGGAGGCCTTCACAAGGTAGAGCCGAAAGAGCTCGCCCAAATACCCGCCCGTCCCGTACTCGAAAGCCTCGACACTCACGTACGCATCGAGCAGCAAGAGAAACTCTTCGCTTGAAAAGCGCTGGCGGCGCTCCCCAACGGGCACATTAGCCTCGGACCGACCACAGTAAAGGGCTGAGTGCTACTCTGAGGCGGAGAGCCGCAGCAGCGGACCATCGGCATGTTTTATAATCCTCAATCCGCATGCGTACATCCTACAATCACATCGCAGGCCGGAGTGTCGAGCGGCTGGCGGCGCTGGACCTGCACCTGCTTGAGGGCGATCCAGTCGCTCGGGGAGTAAATCTACAAACCTAGTCGTAGATAAGGGCAGGGAAAACTTCAGGGCCCTGGAAGCTGCTTTGCGCACTTTGCGCTTGACAAGGAGATTCGCAAAAGACATACACGGGCGGGTACCGGTACCGCATCGTGCCAATGTAAACGCCCGTGCCGCGGACTTGCGGGCGGGGAGCCATCTCACCTATTTGTATCGGAGTTAAGGTCGACCGCCGTCATCCCCAATTGCCTTTGAGGAGGCCGCTATTCCTCCGCTTCTTCGCCTTGGGGTTCGTGTTTCTCATTCTTGCGATGGCTAATCCACCCGGCACGCTAGCTCAAACCTCCGGGGCCATTACCGGCACCGTCACCGACGAGACGGGCGCTGTCATGCCGAGCGCTAAGGGATTGCCGCAATATAAAGTTTACC
>QHZK01000388.1 GCA_003224635.1 Acidobacteriota bacterium
CGAGGCTTGCGCCATCAGCGTTACCATGACGCCCTCCGCCGCCGGGAGCCGGAGCGGGACCCTGAGTGTCACCGACAAAGCCGGCGCGAGCCAGGCGGTCAGCCTCAGCGGCACTGGCGCCGACTTCTTCCTTTCCGCTTCCTCTACCTCAGCCTCGGTCACCGCTGGCCAGTCCGCAGCCTACACGGTGAGCGTCGCTCCGGCGGGAGGGTTCAATCAGATGGTGTTGCTAACCTGCACCGGCGCGCCCAAGACTACGACGTGCTCGATCTCGCCTGCCTCAGTCGCGCTGAACGGATCGAGCGCTTCCACGGTCAGCGTCACCATAACGACCGCCGCGGCGTCTGCGGCTTGGCCTCCGCGATGGCCTCCACAAGGGACAGTCCCGGCGCCACAGGCTGAATGGACGCGGCATTGCGCGCCCGCGCTCCTTGTGTGCCTGCTCGCGCTGACGCTCCTCGCCCGTGTGGCCGCCTGGCGTCGCCGCTGCTTGGCTCCTCTGCCGATGCGATCCATGCGGGCCGCCATCCTCTGCCTGCCGTTGATGCTTGCGGTCGTGATGTCCGCGTGCGGGGGTGGAACCGGCGGCGGCGGAGGCCCCAGTAATCCGGGCACGCCGGCAGGCAATTATTCGATCACAGTTAGCGCGACCTTTACCTCAGGCTCGACTGCTTTGAAACACAACTTGACGCTGACGTTGAAGGTCGATTGACCAAGCTCGCTAGCCGGAGCGCGGGGCTTCACCCCATCTGTACGCGAGCCCTACAAACTATTCCGAGCGACGTAAGTTATGCCCTTTCCACTGTAGCGGCGGTCTGTGACCGCCGCTCGGCGCTCATAGAGCGCCGCTGCAGCTTATGTCGCTCTGTATAGATATTGCGAGTATGGGCGAGCGCGCCAGCGGCATGGCTAAAGCCGTGCCCTTCCGCGCGGCTTGACCAACACGCGCGATTGGGGCGACAATGCTCTTTGGATACAGATTTTGCCGCATGCCTGTCCTGAGAAAGAGGGAAAGATGAGAAAAGGTCTGATCAGGATCTCGGTACTGTGGGTGACGCTTCCAGTGCTGCTGCCGATGGCGGCCTCGACGCAGGGTACGCCCGAACAGGCCAAGGACACCAAGCGCTCCGCCTCTTCGGCTGTGAAACAGGGCGGCTCGAACGCTACGGCTGAAAAGAAGCCAAGCCAGGCTCCTGTGGAACTCGGACTGAAGCCGGTCAGCACGGCTGATGCGGCCCGAAGCGCAGCTCAAGAGCTGGCGAAGAGCAAGAAAGGCGCTGGCCAAGAAGCGAGGACCGACCAAGCTGCTGCCGGCAAATCTGCCGTCGATAAAACTGACGACTCGCCGGTTGACGAGTTCCGGCCCGCTCCCAAGGGCAATCCGGAGGGCGACGGCGTGGTTGTCAAGTCCGAAGGTTCGAAAAAGTCAGTCTTGAAGAGCGTCCACGGCGCCGCCTACGGAGCACTCGATGCCAAGAATCGCAGGGACCACGACGCTGCGGCATCGGTGGGCGCAAGCTCAAAGGGCGGCAAGACCTCCGTCTATGTGGAGACGGAGAACTCCCGCACGTCCGCGCCGTCCCACTAGCTGATGAGATTACCCCGGCCCCCCTTCTGCATTCGTGCCTCAGGCTCGCGCCACATCGCTCGGCGCGACAACGTGCCTTGGCGTGCGGCCGACCAAAAAGGGCAGCGCCTCTTCGTCGTCATCGTCGTCATCACCGCGTTGCTCGCGGATACCCTGGCGGCCAGTTCTCCCCCCGCGCCGGCTTCGGGAAACGGAGGCTTGCTTGACCCACTCGCGGGACCCGCGCCTGCCTCCGCTACAACGCTCGATTGCGGCGCTGTTTCGAGCTCGATCCTCGGACGGTCGGTCGATTATTGCGTGGCCTTGCCGGCAGATTACAACTCATCCGCGCCCGCGCGATACCCGGCGCTCTATTATCTGCACGGCTTGTTCGAGAACGAGCGAAGCTGGAGCGAGCGCGGCGGCCAGGAGGTCTTGGATGGCTTGGTGAAAGGCGGCGAGGTGGGTAAGTTTCTGGTGGTCCTGCCTGACGGTGGCAAGACGTTCTACGTGAACTCGTATGACGGCCGCGACCGCTACGAAGACTTCTTCACTAAGGAGTTCGTGCCTGCCATCGATCGGCTTTATCGGACGAAGCCAGAGCGCCTCGAGCGCGGCATCGCCGGGACCTCGATGGGCGGTTACGGCGCCCTGCACCTCGGCATGCTCCATTCGGACCTGTTCGGTTCCGTCAGCGCGCAGAGCGCGGCGCTGGCCCCCAAGTTTCCCAACCCCCTTCCGACGGAAGGCCGCTGGGGGTTTTACGTTCGGGTGCTCCAAGGGCCGTTCGGCTCGCCCCTCAACGAAGCCTACTGGGAAGCGAACAACCCTCTCACCCTGGCCGAACACCCGGAGCGTCTCGCCGGCCTCAAGCTTTACTTTGATTGCGGCGACCACGACCGCTACGGTTTCGAGGAGGGGGCGCAACTCCTCGACCGGATACTCAAGGGGAAGGGCTTTCCTCACGAGTTTTTCCTGCGCCCTGGGGGCCACGGTTGGGACTACCTGCGCCAATATATGAAGTACGCGCTGCTCTTCCACTGGCAATGCTTTGATTCGGGAGGGCATCGCTCGAGCGGAGGAGCGCAGCGGTGAGACGGGCCTTTTTCTCGTGGCTGCTCCGGCGAGCGTCGTCGTACAGGGCGGCGCCGGCCTTCCTTGTGACGGCGCTTCTCTTCACGTCCGGATCCTGGTTCGCGCGGCCAGGCGCGGTTACCGCTGCCCAAGCGGCCGCGAGCGGCGTCGCGGTCAAAGAGGCGGGCGCCGAAGCGCGCGTCCTCGATTACATTCGAGACCACCTTCAGCCCGGCCAGCCCCTGCTCGTTTCCGAGCTCTACAGGAAGGTTTTCACGCAGCCGGCGGAGCGCCAGGCGCTCGACAAACTTTACAACGCCTTCTTCCGCATCCCGCTGTTCCTTGCCGACTACCAGGAGAAGTTTGGTTCGCCTCCGACCCTGAAAACGATCGCCCAGCAGTTCGACCTCAGAAGCCCTCAGGCCGCTGACGTGCTGCTCAGGGTGATGGAGTCAGACCCGCGCGTGCCGCGCTTCCTCACCCGCGATTCGATGAGCGGAGAGATTACGCAAGTAGACATCGCGATGGTCCGCAGCGATCCCCGGTTCGGAGACGCCGCCACCAGCCGGCTGAGCGGCTGGGAGGGGAAGCCGGCGCCGGAATTCAAACTGACGGGCCTTGACGGCGGCTACGTGGCCTCCGCCGGTCTGCGCCACAAGGTTGTTCTGCTCTACGTCTGGTTTACCGGCTGCCCGCCCTGCGTGAAAGAGACCCCGGAGCTGGTGAAGCTGGAGCGCGAGTTTCAAGACCGCGGGTTCACCGTGGTAGGCGCCAACGCCGACCGCCTCCTGGGCTTGAACTACAACGATCAGGACCGCGGGAGGTATGCCCGGAAGCAGGGGATCAACTTCCCGGTCGTCCACTGGACGAAGGAAAGCGACGCGGCCTACGGGCGAATTGCAATCTTTCCGACGCTGTTTCTGATCGACGGGAAAGGCGGCATCGTCCGCCACTGGGTTGGATTCGTCGAGGCCGAAGAATTGCGCCGCGCCGTCTCGAAAACGCTCGCGCCTTCGGGGAGCGCGGGCTCGGGCAGTCAACCATGACATGTCACCTACTGATTGCAAAATGACGACGTTTTCTGTAGCGGCTGTAGCGGCGGTCTGCGACCGCCGTTTTTCGGCGCTCATAGAGCGCCGCTACAGCGAATGAGCGTCACTGTATTTTGCAATTGTCAATACTACACTACTCCATCGGGGGTGAGCTATGATCGAACCGAATCGGCTTTCAATCAGTCTGGCCACAATCGCCGTTCTGGCCGTGGCGGCCACCGAGGTACGTGCCCACGGCAACGAACACGGCGAGGCTAAGGCCACCATCGGCAACGCCAAGGTCGTTGTCAGTTACAATCGTCCCAGCTTAAAAGGTCGCGACTTGATGAAGATGATCCACCCGGGCGATTTGTGGCGTTTGGGCGCAGACATCCCCACCACGATCGAGTCCGACGCCGACTTGGACTTTGGCGGCGCGCGGGTGCCCAAGGGAAAGCATATCCTGATGGCCCGCTACGTCGCGCCCGGCGAATGGACGCTGGTCGTCTCGAGTAAGGACCGCCTCCACTACGAACCCAGCGCCAAGCTCGCTGAAGCTCCTATGGAAGTCCAGGATGGGAAAGACCCCACCGAGGATCTGAGCATCCAGCTCTCGAACAAGGGCGGCCGGGGAGTAATCGAGATTGCCTGGGGCGGCTACCGGCTGGTCTCTACGTTTGCGCCGGCCAAGTGAGTTCGTCAGTATATCAGTCTGTCGGTATTTCAGTTCTTGACTGACGAACTGACAAACTGACCTACTGAAATACTTCGTCAATGCCATCCCCAGCCAATGTGCTCGCGCTGTTCGCTCATCCCGACGATGCGGAGTTTCTTTGCGCGGGAACTTTGGCTCACCTGGCCGAGCGCGGCGCGAGCGTCCACATCGTGACGATGACAGCGGGCGATTGCGGCAGCGCCATCCTGCCGCCCGAGAAAATCACTCGAGTGCGTAAGAGTGAGGCGACGCGAGCGGCCGGGTTGATTGGCGCCGCGTACGCCTGCCTGGGAGAAAAGGACCTCTCGATTTTCTATGACCAGCGAACCCTGGGAAAGGTGATGGCGCTCGTCCGTCGAGTGAGCCCGAAGCTTGTCCTCACTCATTCGCCGATTGATTACATGGCCGACCACGAAACCGCCAGCGGGCTCGTTCAAACGGCCTGCTTTGGAGCGACGGCGCCCAATTACCGCGCCGGAGCTCGCGGCGCCGCCGCCAAGCCTCTGGCTCGAATTCCCCACCTTTACTATGCGGAGCCTTTCGGCGGGCGGGACATCCTGGGAAACGAAATCCGCTCAGACCTGTTCGTCGATATCACGGCGACGCTGGCCCGAAAAGAGGAGATGCTGGCCTGCCACGAAAGCCAGCAGGCGTGGCTGCGCGCCCAGCAAGGTATTTCGGATAATGCGGGCATCGTGCGGGAGATGGCTGAGCGCGCCGGCCGTCTCTCGGGGTTTCGCTGGGCGGAAGGGTTCCGCCAGCATCTCGGCCAGGGTTTCCCGCAGGATAATCTCCTGGGGACCATGCTCGGCGGCATGGCGCGCGACGTCCGTTCTTGACCTGAATGCCACGATCCACCGCACGGACAGCGTGCATCGTTTTCCCTTCCAACCGGCGTCGAAGAAATAGGGGCAGCGCCATCCAGACGTGCGAAAATTGGGGAGTGAACGTCGATCTCTTG
>QHZK01000389.1 GCA_003224635.1 Acidobacteriota bacterium
CGATCCTGTCGGCGCCTATTCGATCAATCTGCTGGGCAGCGTCGCCGGAATCTGGGTTTTCGCCGGCATGGCGTTCCTGTGGCTTCCGCCCGAATACTGGTTCGGGGTGACCTGCCTCCTGCTGCTGGTCATACGTCCACCCTCTTTGATGTTCGGCGTCGCTGCTCTCGCCGTCCTTGCCGTCAGCGTTGTTCTTCTGCGGCTGCCGCGCTCGAGCAAGCTCGAGACTCACTGGTCTCCTTACCAGAAACTGGAAGCGGTCGATCTGGGCGAGCGCCAGTATTCCATCGGCGTCAACAACACCGGCTACATGAGCATTGCCAACACGACTCCGGAATTTTTGACACGACACCCCGAAATCGCCCGACGCTACGGCGATGAAAGCTCGTATGGCGCGCCCTTCCGCTTTGCCAAGAGCTGCGACCGCGTCCTGATCGTGGGAGCGGGCGCCGGCAACGACGCGGCTGCGGCCCTGCGCAACGGGGCGGGCCACGTGGATACCGTCGAGATCGACCCCGTCATCTATTCTCTCGGCGAACGGCTGCACCCGGACCAGCCCTACAGCTCTCCCAAGGTCCGCAAGATCCTCAATGACGCCCGGGCGTTCCTGCGCGGGACCCAGGAGACGTACGACGTCGTGCTGTTCGGGCTCCTCGATTCGCACACCCAGTTCTCCGACTTCAGCAACATGCGCGTCGACAACTATGTGTATACCGAGGAGGCGTTTCGCGAGGCCAAGCGTCTGCTGAAGCCTGGCGGCATACTGATTGTGAAATTCGAGGTGCGCGCCCCCTGGACCTGGATGGGTCAGCGCTTCTACGCCATGCTGGACCGAATCTTCGGGCGGCCGGCGATCGTGTTTTACGCCCCGCCGCTTGGTTCTATGACCCAGGCGACGGTGTTCATGACTTCGACCGACGCCGAGCTCTGGGCGCGCGCGGCGCAGCCGGAGCTGGCCGCAATACTTGCCAAGCACCCCCCTTCGTTTCCCCTCGAACTCAGCGGCGCTCCAACTCCGGCCACCGACGACTGGCCCTATGTCTATCATCGCAGCCATTCCATCCCGCGGACCTACCTCACGGTTTCGCTCCTCCTGCTGGGCATGACGCTGTTCCTGGTGCGCGGGGTGCTCGAGCCGAGGCAGGTTTCGACCTGGCATTTCTTCTTCCTCGGGGCGGGCTTCCTCTTGCTTGAGACGCAGCTCGTCAGCCGGCTGGCGCTCTATTTTGGGACCACGTGGCTCGTAAATTGTGTTGCCCTCACCGCGATTCTTCTGGTGCTGGTGGCGGCGAACATTTATGTGACCCGCTCGGAGCCGGAAAATCTGGGTCCGTATTATGTACCGCTGGTCGTGTTCCTGCTGATCAACTATTTTTTCCCCTGGCACCGGTTACCTTACGACGCGCGAACGGTGGGCGTCTTGTTAAGCGTAGCGTACTCGATTCCCGTGTTTTTTGCCGGTATTATCTTTGCCGAGGTGTTCCGCCGGTTCCCCCAGAAGTCGCACGCTTTCGGCGCCAATATCGTCGGCGCGGTGGCGGGCGGGCTGGCGCAAAACGCCTCCTTCATTGTCGGCATGAAAGCGCTACTGCTCATTGCGGCCCTGTTCTATGCTTCCGCCGGCCTCTGCGGGCTGCTCGGGGCGCGCCAGCGACGGCCCGAAGAAGTTCTCGTCAGCCCGCGCATTGGATCATGAGCAATTCCGCATTGACGCGGGTTGAGGTAAAGACGCGCCCATGATTAACGGCAAGCGAATCGCGGTAGTGATGCCCGCCTACAATGCGGAGAAGACGCTCGAGCAGACGGTCCGCGACATGCCCGAAGCGGTTGACCTAAAGATACTGGTGGATGATTCGAGCTCCGACCAAACGGTCCGCCTGGCGAAGCGTCTGGGCTTGACGACCTTCGTGCACGACCGCAACTATGGTTATGGTCGCAACCAGCAAACTTGTTACCGCGAGGCACTCGCCGCCGGCGCCGACATCGTGGTGATGGTCCACCCCGACTACCAGTACACGCCGCTCTTGGTCACGGCCATGGCCAGCATGGTGGCCACCGGCGTCTACGATGTGGTCCTTGGTTCCAGGATCGTGGGAGGGGGCGCGCTCGCGGGCGGAATGCCGCTCTATAAATACGTGTCGAACCGGTTTCTGACGGCCTTTCAGAACCTGTTCTTGGGGGCGAAGCTTTCGGAATACCACACAGGTTTCCGCGCCTTCGCGCGAGACGTCCTGCTGAAGCTTCCGCTCTTTGAGAACGCCGACGGTTTCGTCTTCGACAACGAGATGCTGGCGCAGTGTATTTACTTCGGGCTTCGCATCGGTGAAATATCCTGTCCGACCAAGTACTTCGAGGAGGCGTCCTCGATCAGATTCGGGCCGTCGGTGAGATACGGGTTCGGAGTTCTGGCCACCACGATGAAGTTTGTGTTACAAAAGCTCGGACTCATGCATTTTGGAATCTTCAGCCCCTCGGGAAGAAAACTCACGGTGGATTACTATGCTCCGCCGGCGGCGGGCCCCTCGGAGCAGGCAGCGTTGAACGCGCGGAAGGCCAAACAATGAGGACGGGCGCGCGAAGCGCCTTCGGAGTGCGGCGGGTTGCCGCCGCTTTACCGCGCTCGAACGTGCTCGGGGCGGAGGCAGGCTCCCGGCCGGGGAAAGTGGGAGCAAGCTCCCGCACTCCCGAGCGCGTAAGTCAACGGAAATCAGGACGGCTGCATTGAAACTTCTAGTTACCGGCGGCGCTGGGTTCATCGGCTCGAATTTCATCCGATACTTTCTCGATGCCCACCCCGACTGCTCTGTACTCAATCTTGACAAGCTCACCTACGCCGCAAACCTCGACAATCTTTCCGAGGTTGCGTCACGGGCGAACTATCAGTTCGTTCAGGGTGACATTTGCGACCCCGAGCTGGTGGGAAGCCTTCTCCGTCAGGACGTGGAGGCGGTCGTTCACTTTGCCGCCGAAACTCACGTGGACCGCAGCATTGCTGACGCCCGCGCCTTCGTGGAAACCAATGTGGTGGGCACCTACACCCTGCTCGAAGCGGCTCGACGGAAGGGTGTCCGGCGCTTCCTGCACGTCTCGACCGACGAGGTCTATGGGAGTCTCGCGCCGGGCCGCGAAGCGGACGAGCAGGCGCCTCTCCAGCCGAGCAGCCCCTACGCAGCCAGCAAGGCGTCATCGGACCTCCTGGTGCGGAGTTTTTGCCGGACCTATGGCTTTCCCGCTGTCATCACTCGCTGCTCTAACAATTACGGGCCGTACCAGTTTCCGGAGAAGCTCCTCCCCCTCATGATCACTAATGCGCTCGAAGGCAAGAAGCTTCCGATCTACGGCGACGGCCTCAACGAACGCGACTGGGTCTTTGTGGAAGACCACTGCCGGGCGCTGGACCGAGTACTCGATGCAGGCCGGCCCGGCGAAGTCTACAACGTCGGACTTGGGAAGCCGGCCACGAACCTGGAGGTCGTGCGCATGGTGCTCCGCATTCTGGAGGTCTCCCAGGATCAGATCGAGTTCGTGATCGACCGGCCCGGTCATGACCGGCGTTACGCGGTCGACACAGGCAAGATCCGCAGGGAGCTAGGCTGGGAACCCAAGGTGGACCTTGAGGAGGGCCTGGCGCGCGCGGTGAAATGGTACCGGTCACATTCCGACTGGGTGAAGAAGGCCAAAAGCGGGGAATACCGGCTCTATTACGAGAGGTTCTACGGCAACCGCCGCGCCTCCCTCACCCAATTGTAGCGCCGGCTTCAGTACTTCAGTTAGTCAGTAAGTCAGTAAAGCAGTTAGTCAGTCAAGAACTGAAACACCGAGTACCTGACCCACTGACTGAAATACTGACTAACTGAAATACTGACTGACGGTCGTCGTCACATCAACCACTTTGCGGATCTTGATTACCGGCAGCAAAGGAATGCTCGGCCAGGATCTGGCGCTGCACCTCGCGGCGCGCCACGAAGCGCTGCCTCTCGGCCGAAGCGACGCAGACATCACCGATTCGCGCGCCGTCGCCCAGGCTATCGCCAGCCGGAGCCCCGACGTCGTCATTCATGCCGCAGCCTTCACTGCCGTCGACGATTGCGAACAAAAACCCGAGCTCGCTTTGCAAGTGAATGGGGGGGGAACGCGCAACGTCGCGCTGGCCTGCGGACAGATCGGCGCTCGTATGGTCTACATCAGCACGGACTACGTATTCGACGGCCAGAAAGACTCGCCCTACGTTGAGACCGATGACCCCAGCCCGATCAACACGTATGGCAAGAGCAAGCTGCAAGGGGAAAACTACCTCCGGGTGCTCCAAGACTCCTGGATTGTGAGGGTATCGTGGCTGTTTGGCCCCCTTGGGAAAAACTTTGTCCGCACCATCCTAGGGCGCGCGCGGGAGGGTCAGAATCTGCGAATCGTTGACGATCAGGTTGGCGCACCCACCTACACCGTGGACGCGGCCGAAAAGATCGAGCAGATCGTGGAAAGCGGCGCCCCGGGGATCTATCACGTAACCAATCAGGGGTACTGCTCCTGGTTTGCGTTCGCGGCGGAAATCCTGGCCCAGGCCGGGCTCGGAGGCGCGCCTCTGTCTCCGATTTCGAGCCTTGCGCTGGGCCGACCTGCGGCCCGCCCGACCAATTCACGCCTGGCTAACGCGAGGCTGGCAGCTTCCGCGATGGGACTGCTTCCGCCCTGGCAGGACGCCTTGCGCCGGTATCTGTTGCGGGAGCCGCCTGCGTAAGAATCGCCCGCGCCCGACTGGCGGAGCGCGCCATGCGGGGCCCAGGTCGGGAACTGAGTTTGGGCCGCCCCTATCGAGCTCGCGTCCGACGATAAGAGCTGTCACCTGATGATCGATCAACAGCCCCTCGCGAGTACGAAGAGAAGTCCACTGCTTCTCGCTGGCGTCTGCTTGGTGTCCCTCGTGTACCTCGCGTGGCTCGTGCATTACGCGGAGGTTC
>QHZK01000390.1 GCA_003224635.1 Acidobacteriota bacterium
GTCGCTCTTTCATACACCCCTTCCGAGCGATTTCTGCCGAGGAACTGTGCCGACGTGGGTCCGGCTTTTCCCGGCTTCGCCTTCCTACTTCCAGTCATTCAAGGCCTACTTCGTTTATCTTCACCTATTGGAACGCCCCTTGGAGAAGCTACGCCGGCTCGCCGCAATCTGCTTCGTTCCCACCCTCGCCGATCACCAGTTCGTACAGCTTCCATCCTCGCTTAGTCCGCTATATTACCCCGTCCGTCTCCTGCGCCTGACGTGCAAGTGGAGTTGGCTGTTGCTCAGCGCAGGGCTCGCGCGCCTTGGGCGAGTGCTTCGTTTTCCGCGAAGGCAAAGGCGAACAGCCGCGCCCGCAGCCAGGGTCCCGCCCGACGTTCATCCGTGATCGACTTTTAGTTCAGAGAATTCTGTCCCATGTTAAACTTCAGATCACCAAATGATGCAGAAAGCAACCCGCAGGGCGAGAAATCAACTCAACTACAAATTTTTAAATACGAAACCATGGGAGCTCAAATCCACCCGAGCCTTACAAGAACGATAAACAAGTACAAGCAGACGACGGCCATTGCTGCGCCTCCGAAGATGTAGAGCAATGCCCGCCAGCGAAGCCCGCTCTCGATCTGCTTTTCCTCCTTCCAAGAAATCAGAAACGTGGGTTCGCTCTCGCCCTTGACGATAAGATTGCGGTCGTGCTCGTCTTCGGGGTGCAGATTCTCAACGCAGGTACCTGTAATGGTGTAGGACTCGCCGGGAACGATGCAATACTCCGTAAAACGAAATCGTCCCAGGGCCGCATCGACGCTGCCGAACCCGATTGTGCGCGCGTAGGCGAAGACCTCGCCGATGACCCCAGGCGTCTGGGCCCCGCCGCCGGTCATCGTCAGCTCCGGGAACGATCGTACGACTTGGCCGAAACCGCCGCTTGCCACGTAGTCTCTCAACTCCTGCTCAGTCGCTCCTGATTCCGAAGCCCTGGGGTTCCGTCTCCCCGCCAGCAGTCGTCTTAGGCTGAAGCCGCTGTCACCGACTTCACGTCTTCCGCTTCGGACCAAGTCATATTCGGCGAGGCGGGAGTCCACCAGTACCCTGCCCGTCGAGTCCTCGAGGTAGAACCTGACCGCGTTGGTGTCGGTCCTATAGTGGCGCCACCCGCTTCGGTTGTGGTCCCTTTCCCATTTTTCAATGTCAACCTTGTAGAAAAAGCAGGGAGAGTGGCTGACCGGACCGGTCAAGGTCATTTTGCCGGTCGCCGTGCCGTGAACGTGGACCAGCCCCATCGCGACGCTGCGGATGGGGACCTCAGGCGTATCCTCAAGGACCCGGTATTCGCGATAGACGCGAAAGCCTTTGAAGAACGTGTAGAGGCCCGTGCCGAAGCCGAGCATCAGTAAGGCGTCGATCTGCCAGTTCTGGCGCGACATAGCCGTTGTTCCCAACGTCTTTGAATGCTACCACAGAGACACGTGAGACAAAGAGGAAAGCAAATGTCATTTATCAAGCGCTGATGCGCCGATTTCTGAAAAAATCGTTAAGGTTTGCCTCTGGGCCTCTGTGGTAGTTAATCATTCTCTTGCTGCCCAGAAGGTCTGACGAAGGGAGAAAGCGCTGCTCGACAACCCGCTATTCACAGCCTCGGACCATGTTACTGCTTTTGCAACCAATCGTAGATAGTATCACAATAGTAAACCTTAATAAATGAACAATTCGAGCTTGCAAATTAGCAGGGGTTGCTGTACAAATCCTTCGGAGCGTCCTACAAGGGTTTGGCTTATCTGCGATCTCACGGGGGTTGTGCCGCCAACGCGAGGCTCCGGGTTGGGCCTCGCATCTCGTGTGTTTTTTAGAGTAACGTCCGCGGAAGGGCGCTTCTAATTAACCACATTTGATTGATCGATTGGTGATTGATCGGAAGGCGGGGACGAGGTGAGGACAAACCTGCGTGTCTCCAATTGACTACATCGGACACTGGACCACGTCTTTCGTCAGTCGCACAAATTCCTCCTGTGTGGACATTACCCAAATTCTAATACAATCGGTGCTGACAGAAAAATCTCACGCTCTAGGCGCCCCGTCCCTAATCACCGCGAGCTCTCTGGGCATACCTGCGGTCAAGCTTAGGTAATTCTGTGATTGATTTAGAGTTATCTCCACCCCGTGCGGGTTCGCCTAAGAGCAAACCGAAGGGTTTCCAGGGTCAAAATTCGGCGCGTCGCGGGCAAACATTCGCTTCAGAGAAGACTTTGGAACGTCCAGTGCACTTACCCAGGGAAGAGGACACCCAAGGGCTGGCAACAAGCGGTCTCGTGGGCTCCCAGATGCTTATAGGAGCATCGGAGGACATTATGAACCTGAACCTGGGCGTAGCAAGCGCGCTCGTGCTGACGAGGAAAACACTGTGCGCCTGGTTGACAGGAATCAAAGGCTTTCGCGTCGTCTTGGATGTGGACAGTACGCTCGATAGCCTGGACCAGATCCGCAAAACCCGGCCACACGTGTTGATTATTGACACGCTCAACCCCGCGAGCGACCTCGAAATCGTAACCAAAGTGTCGAAGCTTCTTCCCCACACAAAAATCCTGCTTCTCTCGGACCTGGCCGAAGAGCGCTTTGAACTCGAGGCGATCAGAGCCGGCGCCCACGGCAGTGTTTCAAAAAGGTCTGATCCCAAGGTGCTCGAGAGGGCGCTGAAAGTTGTCGGAGAAGGCGAAATCTGGATGAGTCATCGCGTGGCGAGCAGCATTATCTCTGAATTCAGGCGATGGCGGCAACCGCTGGAGGAGAAGTCCTCCGGCCAGCTCACTAAGCGGGAAGAGGCGATTTTGGCGCTCCTTGCCGACGGTTACCGGAACAAGGAGATAGCGAGCCGGCTCGCGATCTCCGAAAACACCATTAAGACCCACCTTAACACGATCTACCGCAAACTCCAGGTCAGCACCAGGGTGGAGGCGGCCTTAAGATACTTCGAGCAGGCTAGGCACAGTGGCAGGCTGCCAGGTCGGCCCTCCCCAAGCGCCGTCGGTAAGCACGGTGATTTGGAGCACCCGCAGCGCAAGGCTCTGCCAAAAGCGGCATCGCCAAGCCGTAGCCCGGCCAGACGCTGATTTATCTTCCCGAAACCGTTTCAACGCGTCGCCAACGGCATGACCATCACCCCTGCCGCAACTGACACAAGCTCCCCTTGTTCCCGAACCCGATGGACCGACTCGCGGCCTTTTCCGCGTATTAACCCATAATATAAGGTGTACCTATAGATTACTGTATTGATATGTCTAATATGTCTAGACCACCAGTACTAGCCGGTTAGTCCCCTACCGACCCTCCAAACAGTGTGAGCGCCTAGCCCTGTGGAGCGAACTAACCCGCCGCGGTCGCCCTAAAATTCCAGTGAAAATCACTAGTTCAGGCGATTGATTCCGCCCGCGCGCCTGAGGCAGAATGCCCACGCCTCGGAGACAACCGGAGTTGTTTCGATGATTCTTACGACACCGGGAGAAAGGCGCCGTGCAAAGCGCGTCGCCATTAACTGTCCAGTTACCGTCGAAATCTTGCGCCCAGGAAACAGCCTTGGACTGGAGCAAGGCGAGTTGCACGACGTAGGGCCACGTGGCGCTCGATTTTATTTGAGCCGGCCGCTGGCTCTGGGAGCGCGGGTCGTCATGGACGTACACTTTCCCAACCCCAACAAGCGAGCAACGACAATCCGTTTCAAAGGGGTTGTCGTGAGGCGGCTACGAGAAGGACCGCCGTACGAAACTTCTGTCCGCTTCGGAAGCAGAGGTCGGTTCTTGCGCGACCAATCCGAGGATTTGTTTGAACCCGAAACCGTCGTTGACGCTGAAGCGACTGGCCGATGGTCAGCGCGCTGAACTGGTTTGCTTCTCTGTTTGAGGCGCACAAAAGCCAGTCGCGTTCCAGTTTTCAGTTTCGAGACTTACAAAAAAAGAAGCGGCTCTTTTTGCCGTTTGCCGCCAAACGTTGGTGACCAGCGGGCTTAGGAAGAAACGACCGCCTGTAAGTCACAGTGCGGAGCTATGCCCCCGAAAGGTCCTCACGCCCTTTGCTGCTGAGACGCCGCCGCCGGGGAGAGCAGTCTGATTCGGTCACGACTTCGAGAGGAGATGCGTGGGTTCACTCATTACCGGTGGCGCAGGCTTTATCGGCTCGCACTTAGCGGAAGCTCTTCTGGCGCGCGGGTGCCAAGTTACCATTCTGGACGACTTGAGCACCGGCTCGGTAGAGAACATTCGTCACTTGCGAAACGATCCTCTGATTCACTGCGTCTTCGAAAGCGTCATGAACCGCAGCCTCCTGGCGGAATTGGTGGATGAGACCGATGTGGTGTTTCATCTCGCGGCGGCAGTTGGCGTGCGCCGCATCATTGAGAGCCCGGTTCAGACGATCGAAACGAACGTTCGGGGGACCGAACTCGTCCTGGAACTTGCCGCGAAAAAGAAAAAGCTGGTCTTTCTAGCCTCCACCTCGGAAGTGTACGGAAAGAACGCCAAAGTCCCGTTTCGGGAAGATGACGATATCGTGCTGGGCCCGACTACGAAGTCCCGCTGGTCCTACGCCACGTCCAAGGCCTTGGATGAGTTCCTCGCTCTTTCCTACTGGAAAGAAAAGAGATTGCCGGTAGTGATCGGCCGCCTGTTTAACACCGTGGGTCCGCGGCAGACGGGTCGCTACGGGATGGTCCTGCCGACCTTCGTCGCTCAGGCGCTCCAGGGAGAGCCGATCACCGTTTTCGGTACCGGCAGGCAGAGCCGCTGCTTCGGTCATGTGGCTGACGCAGTCGAGGCGATCTTGCGGCTGGTCTCCACGGACCGGGCCGTGGGGGAAGTGGTCAACATCGGCAACGATCAGGAAATCACGGTCGAACAACTCGCGCATTTCGTCAAAGCAAGAACCCGCAGCGCTTCACCCATTGATTTTGTTCCCTACGACCGGGCGTACGAGCCCGGCTTTGAGGATATGCCACGGCGGGTCCCTTGCTTGTCGAAGCTGGTTGGTCTCAGCGGCTTTCGTCCGTCCACGCCGCTCTCGGTCATCGTGGATGACGTTGCTGCCTATCATGCGGGCAGACGGCAGTTGGTTTCGGCCGCCCATGCGTGAGAAAGTGGCGGCACATTTCGGCCCGGCACGGCATGGGTGTATTCGACCAAAGGGCTCTCTCTGCTTGGAATGGGTTGGAATGGGTTGGAATGGGTTGGATTGGATTGGAAAGGCTTGTTAGAATAAAGGCTTGCTATGGTTCTCATCGTGCTGGACGGACGTAACTGCCTGGAGGCGTCGGGATTCGAGGCAGGGAGCTTCGAGTGTCACGCCGTGGGCAGTTCTCGCTTCGTTCCCAAGGAGTTGAGTCTTCTATGCGCGTTCTCGTAACGGGAGGGGCAGGATTTATAGGCTGCCATCTCTGCGATCGGCTGGTGGCCGAGGGTCACGAAGTGGTCTGCGTCGACAGCTTTAAGACGGGGCGGAGGGAAAACATAGCCCATCTGCTCTTCCACCCTGAATTCAAGTTCGTCGAGCAGGATATCACCGAGCCGTGGTTTGTCGACGGCCCGATAGACGGCGTTTTGCACTTCGCCAGTCCCGCCAGCCCCGAGGACTATCTTCAGCTTCCCATCCACACTCTGAAGGTCGGGGCCTTCGGCACCTACCACGCTCTGGAACTCGCCAAAGCCAAACAGGCTGTGTTCGTCCTCGCGTCTACCTCGGAGGTGTACGGCGATCCCGAGGTGAACCCTCAGCCGGAGGGTTACTGGGGCCACGTGAACCCGGTTGGACCCCGAAGCGTCTACGACGAGGCCAAGCGGTACGCGGAAGCCATGACGGCGGCGTATCACCGCACCCACGGGGTGCGGATTCGGATCCCGCGCATCTTTAACACCTATGGCCCGCACATGCGCGTCAACGACGGGAGGGCTTTGCCGAACCTGATGACGCAGGCAATCCTCG
>QHZK01000066.1 GCA_003224635.1 Acidobacteriota bacterium
CCGTGCGACGCGGCATGCCCAATCGACTCAGGGACGTTCGTGCCATGTATTCCATAGCCCTGACGGCTTAAGCCCATCCACCGCGTGCCCAGGGGATTGGCTTTGCCAGGCCCCACGACCTTGCCGGGGTGATACCAAGTAGGGGACTTAACCTTGCTGACGATTGTAAACCGGCCGGTCGGACTTGGACTTACGGAGGCACCCACCGCCACGGGATACACTCTGACTACGCGTCCGCCCTCGACCAAGGCCAGCTTGCGCTCGGAGATTGTGACTATGATTCGCCGTCCCGAAGGCCCAGCAACCTGGTGACTCAGCACGGTGTTGCTCGGCGCGGTCGGGCCAAGTAATTCGCTCCCCGATGGATAACCCTTGGAACTGCCAGTCGATAGAGCCGATGGCGCCGTCACAATGACCTCTGTCGTGTTCCAACCGGCAGGTCCTCCGGACTCGCCTGGGCGGGGGACAGCCGCGAGCGCTCGGGCCACCGCCAGCAGCGCAACGCCCGCTATCCTCGACCAGACGACTTTGGTGGTTCGACCTTGCGAGTTCGGCTTTCGATTGATTCGGCGCATCGTGGTCACGCTCCCGTCCTGCCTGACGCCTTAGCAAGAAGCACGCCGCAAGCCAAGATGTAAGTTATTTATTATTATTAACTTATATCAATAATGGGGCGGTGAATGCGGGTCGATGAATAGACTGTGTGTAATTCCTGACACGCGTTGGAGACAGGCTTCACCCACACACGAACTGGAATGGTCGACGCGCCAAGGCGGGTCGTAGGGCGCTCCCCCAGACGAACCCTCACAAAGAAAAACTTACACAGGGCGCGTACATTCTGGCGCAAGGCTTTCGGTGGAAACCACAGGCAGAGGGATAGAAGCTCCATGAATTGATAACGTTACGGGCGCGGAGGTTTGGCAAGACGCATGCCGTAAGTCTCAGGTGTGGGAGGAGGGGTCAGCCTAGGGTAGCTTTCTCGGGGCGCTGTCCGCCTCAGAAAATCAGGTAAAGCTTAAAGGTTTTCAAGTTCGGGGTTCGAGATCATACCCTCCCGCGGGGGTTTGGAGCCAGGCGGGTTCCTTCGGCCCCAGTCTCGAGCCCCGGTCATCACCTCGCTATCGACCGGGCCTGCATCGATTCCGCGGCCTCCCCACCCGGAGATCACAAAGAGTATCCGTCCGGTGAACCCACCGGAGGCAAAAAGCGCCCTCGACCTCGATTCCTCGCGTCTCCTTTGCTCCTTCTAACTCCTTGATTTCTAAGGCAAAAAAATAGTGTCCCGCGCGTCCCACCCGTCCCCATTGTCCCATTCTGATGTGGTAGACTGGGTAGGAAGCCTCTTTATCCCTCAAAAGCGCAAGTGCTGCCTGCGCCGCAAGACATGGCGCCGGACCGCCTTCGTTCAAGAACTTCACAGCCGCGCGCTCGGTCGCTGTCGTTTTCCAGTCGAACTTTTTGGCCTCGAGAAGCGAATAATAAGTGCGAAGAGGTCCTGCGATGCTCACGGACCGAGAGCTGTGGGACGGCTTGTGCCAAGGTAACGTCGAGAGCTTCGAAGGTTTTTATCGAAGCCAGGTGGGTCGGCTGCGGAGCTTTCTGCGCCTTTACGTAGGAAACGCGCAAGCGGCTGAAGACGTCGCCCACGAAGCTTTCATGCAGTTGTGGAAGCATCCGAACGGTTTCAATCCAGCACGATCAACGCTGAAGTCGTATCTGTTCGGGATCGCTCGCAAGCGGGCCGCGGACTGGTGGCGGCATCATCGATCTCCGGAGGTTGAAGCGCCTCCCGTACAGGCGGCGTCCCAAGGAGAAGCGGGGATGCTGGTCGAGGATGCGTTAGCGCAACTGGAGCCGGAGTTGCGAAGCTTGCTGTGGCTGCGGGAGGTCGAAGGCTACTCGTATGCGGAGCTGGCAGAAATTCTTGGCACGCCGATCGGTACGGTAAAATCGCGATTGTTCGCAGCGCGAGAAAGGCTGCGCAAGGTCTGGAAAGGGAATGCAACTCAATTTTAGGAGGGCGTATGGAGTGTCACGATGCGGTGCCGTTTGTCTCCTCGCTGCATGATGGCGAGCCGGTTTCATCGGAGGCGGGGGAACACATCGCGGGATGTCCGTCTTGCCGCGAGCGCCTGCGAGAATATGCCGAGATCGGGACCGAATTGCGCCTGCTGGCCTGCACACGACAAGTAGAAAGTCAGGAGCAACAACTCCCGGTAGCCCTGCGAACGGCGCAAGCTCGGTGGCCTTGGTCACGAGCTTGGACCGGTCGAATACTGCTTCCTCGGTTCGCTGTCGGGCTGGGAGTCGCAATCATAGTTGCACTATCAGTTGGACTCGGTCTTGTGCGTGCCCAAAGTCGGGGGCAATGGTTTCGATACCAACTTAGCTCCCCCGAAATGGTAGGGGCCGGGCCAAAGGCGTTTGGTTCGGGCCAAGCGGGCTCCCGTCTCACTTTTCTGTTCACCGGCGCAAACGGGGCCGTAGGAGCTCAGATCGAAGTGATCGAAATTCGGGACGGCGTAGTGCGCCTTGGAGTGAGGGCCCGCAGATTCTCGGAGCAAAAGGCCAACCAGCCATCCGTACGTGTGGGTGAGAACCTCGACGTGGAGCGAGCTCTGGAGGGTGTGCGGCCTCAGCAGTATTCGTACATCCCTGTCGAGACGCTCGCGATTCCGCTCGATTCAGGCGGCGAGCTCGACTTGACTGGCCAGGTGCTTGCCAAGGAGCCCGACGAAACACCTCTTGCTCCCAAGGCGGACGAAATTGTGCTGAACCAGCCTGCGCTCGCGCGGGGCAAGGAGCTTCTCTCCCAGGGGCCTGTGGAAGTGACAGCTAGCGCCTCGGGCGAAAATCCGGGCGCCGCGATGTATGTGCCGGGCGAGGGGCGGTTTGTTATGGCCCTTCATCCTTTCGAGGGCGCACTGAAAGGTGAAGTGCGTTGGAGCCGGGGGCGTTTCACACTCGAGGGCCAGGAGTATCTACTTTTTTGCGCTTCCCCGATCACAGGAGGAGACCAGCCCCGTCCGATCTGGATTTACTGGGACCGAAGCTATTTGCCCTCGAGAGCCGCCGGCCCCGGTCAAGACGATTCCCCCTCTATTTCTTCAGCGGACGATGTCACCAACCTGGTTGGCGGCTCGCGCCATTAGGCTGAAGAGAAGATGAAGACATTGACCGTCGGAAGCGACCGAATTCTTGAAGGAGAACTCCGGTGTTTCCTCGAATCATCGCGATTGCACTCTTCTCTTTGTCGAGCGTGAGTTCGCTGGGCAAGCAAACTCCGGTACCTCTCAAAGTGGGCGATGTTGCCCCGTCGATTAGGCTGAAAGAGGTTATGCATGCGCCGACCGGCTCCATCTACGATTGGGAGCCTCTGAAGGGGCGGGTTGTAGTTCTCGACTTTTGGGCGACATGGTGCGGACCCTGTGTGGCCGCCCTCCCTCACCTCAACCGGCTGGCGGAGCAGTTTAGCGAGAGGGGAGTTCAGTTTATCGGCATCACTGACGAAGAGAGCTGGCGAGTCGAGAATTTCCTCAAGATCAAACCAATATCGAGCCGAATCTGGATCGGCTTGGACCCGGATCGGTCGCTATTTAACGCGTACGGGGTACAGCCCCTTCCCCATCTGGTGCTGATAGATCAGAGAGCGGTAGTTCGAGGTCTCACGCACGATCCAAATCGAGTCAACGAAAGCGTGCTGAAAGCAGTGCTGGAAGGTAAGACCCCCGATCTCGCGCCTCACACGGAGACCGCACGGCTCGTTCCGGCAGCAAGCAGCGCTGAGACACCCCTTTTCGAAGCGCGCATCCTCTCCTGCCCGAGCTCAGTATCGACCAGAATAAAGAATAATACTGGGAATAGCTTCGAGGCAGCAGGATTGCCTTTGAAAGACGCCGTGGCAATAGCGTATGACATCTCAAACGTGCGTGTCGTCAGCGCCTCGCCCCTGGCGCAGCACACCTACGAATTCGCCCTGACTGTCCCCGCCGAGCAACGGGGTCCGTTCGGTCCGCTGGCCCAACTGCAACAGGTGCTGGCTGTGGCTTTTGGATTAAAAACGCATCGCGAGACGCGAGAGATGGATGCCCTCGTCCTCACCGTTCCGAAAGGTGGTTCGAGCTTATTACGCCCCGCGAAACAACCGTCTGGACTACTGGCAGACAAAGGTCAGGTAACCACCCGCGGCAGTTCTATTACAGTCTTCGCTAAAGTATTGGAAGGGACATTGGGGCGCATCGTTCTGGACGAAACAAAATTGGAGGGGTTGTACGATCTAGCCTTGTATTGGAATGCCGAGCAACCTGATTCAGTAATCCCCGCGTCCCGCAATCAACTGGGGTTGGAGTTGGCGCCCGCCAAGAGGCCGATCGAAGTGCTCGTTTTCGATACTTCCGAGCATCCTCTCGGGAAGTAAACAGAGCGACATAAAATGTAGTCAGGTTTGCGCAGACTTCCGACTCCTAGGAAGTCTGCGGTTTGTCGGACAAGGCAGAACAGCCGCAGGGCTTCTGATCAAACGCAACTCTGCGCGGAACCTGCGAACTACGACACGGCTCTATTCTTGGTAGCGTCCCAAGCCACCTTCATCCCCCGCTTGAGCGCGATGTTGCCGATCCACGACGTCCGCGCCGCTTCGAACCCCGCTTGGATGGGGGCGTTGGGGGTCTTGCGGCTGCGCACGCAATCGAGAAAATTCTTCACGTGATCCGCGGTGCCGTCGCGCTCGCTGCGCACGAAGATTTCGGGCTCGGGGGCGAGCCAGCCCGGCACGGATTTCTGCCCTTCGGGATAAACGGCCAGGTGCGAGCGGTCGATTTTCAGCGTCGCCTCGTTGCCGCGAAATTCGATGCCGCCGTCGTCGATGCCGCCGTTCATCGCACCCGTGTAGGTGACGATGAAGTCGCCAGGGAACTCGTAGGCCGCCGTGATGGTGTCGGGGCATTGCCACTTCATCAGGTAGAGGCCGCCGGTGGTCGAGGCGGTCTTGGGCGCCGTCTGGCCCATGTACCACTGGATGACGTCGATCCAGTGCGTCAGGAGGTCCGTCAGGATGCCGCCGCCGAAGTCCCAGAAGAACCTCCACCACACGAACTTCTCCGGCGTGAACGGCTGCTCGGGCGCGTTGCCGCAGAATCTTTTCCAGTCGAGTTTCGACGTGTCAGTTTCGGACAACTCGTTCCAGCCCTTGGGGGTCAGGTAATTTTGATACCAGTACGTATGAACGAACGTAACTCTGCCCAGCTTGCCCGAGTCGACGATGTGCTTGCCGAGCTGATAGTGCTCCCAACTCCGCTGCTGCATCCCGGATTGAACGACTCGCCTGCTTTCTTCGACCGCCCGCACCATCTCAGTGCCTTCGTCGATCGAGTGCATGATGGGCTTCTCGCAGTAGACGTCCTTGCCGGCGCGGACCGCGTCCACCAGCATGGTCTTGTGCCAGTGGTCGGGCGCGCCGATGATGACCGCGTCCACGTCCTTCAGGTCCAGGGCCTCACGATAATCGAGGCAGGCCTTGGCGTCCGGCCCCGCGATCCCGAGCGCCTTGTCCCGGTGCGGCTCGTAGACGTCGCAGACGGCGACGATTTCGGTCGATGGGACGCGCTTGAACAGGGTCATGAGGTACTGCGCGCGCTGGCCCGTCCCCAGCACGCCGACCCTGATGCGGTCATTCGCGCCCAGCACGCGAGATGGCGCAAGTCCGCCCGCAAGCGCCAGCCCGGCGCCGGCCGCCGCCGAGTCCTTCAAGAATTCGCGTCGGGAAAAATCCTTCTTATCTTTCATTGAAAGCTCCCCTTCCTCAGAGATTTTTGTGTACACCGTTCTTGTGGCACTATGATGATGGTCGGGCATTTGGGGCTTCGCTACGGCCATTGGATTCGATAGGGACGTTTCGCCGGAACCTCTCGACAACGGTGACCCTTCAGGACCGATGAGGGAGCGAGTTTCACACAACCGAATGCGTTCTGCAACGTATCGTTCACAACCTGCTCGAATCCTCGCGCGCGCTGTCATCTTCGCCAGCGCCTTGCTGCTCTCCTCTAATTATGCGGCGAGTCGGAGCGCAGCGTCACCCCAGGATCCGCGAATCGCCGGGGCGGTAAGGGACCAAACTGGAGCTCCCATCGCCGGCGCCGCAGTCCACTTCCGCAGCGGATCGTTCACGGCTTCAGGGACCACGGATGACCAGGGGAGATTCAGCTTCGAGCTTGCCCCGGCGCAGGCGCGCTCGATCACCGCCGGCTCCGTCACCGTCACCGCGCCTGGATTTGCGGATGTGGAGCGAGCGTGGAGCGCTCAAGAGGCAGACTCTGGCCGGCTTGTGATTGTGCTCGCGCCCGCGTCGGTCTTCGAGCGCATCACGGTGACGGCCACTCGCACCCCGATGCGCGCCAGCGACACGGCAGCCGATACGATTGTGCTCGGGCCCGAGGACCTCGCGGCCACCGCCGCCCTGACCCTCGACGATGCGCTGCGCCAAGTCCCCGGCTTCACCCTGTTTCGCCGGTCGGGCAGCCGCGTAGCGAACCCCACCTCGCAGGGCGTCTCGCTGCGCGGCGTGGGCGCGAGCGGCGCCAGCCGCGCGCTCGTGCTCGAGGACGGCATCCCGCTCGACGATCCTTTTGGGAGCTGGGTCTATTGGGACCGCGTGGCGCGCGAGTCCGTGAGCGCCCTCGAGCTGGTGCGCGGCGGCGCCTCCGACCTCTACGGCGCCAAGGCGATGGGCGGCGTCGTCAACGTCGTCCCGCGCCGCCCTACGGACACCGGCCTGTCCTTTGAGAGCTCCTACGGCAACGAGCACACGCCGGACGCCTCGATCGCGGCGAGCGCGCGCGCCGGACGCTGGGCGGTGGGTATCGATGGCGAGGCGTTCCACACCGGCGGCTACGTGATCGTGGACCCGAGCGTGCGAGGCCTCATCGACACCCGAGCGGGCTCGGACTACCGGACCGCCGGCCTCGAGCTCGACCGCCTCGTCTCCGAGAAGGCCCGTGTGTTTGTGCGCGGGTCCGTGTTCGGCGAGGCGCGCGAGAACGGCAAGATCGACGAGCGCAACCGCACGCACCTGCGCGAGCTGGCCGCCGGCGGCGACTGGCAATCCGACGCCGCGGGCGCGTTTTCGCTCCGCGTCTACGGCGGTCCTGAGGTCTTCGATCAGAACTTCTTCGCCGTGGCGGCGGACCGGAACAGCGAGACCCTGACCGACGTGCAGCGCGTGACGTCGCAGCAGCTCGGCGCGACGGCCCAGTGGTCGCGTCCCGCCGGCGCGCGGCACACCCTGGTCGCCGGGGTGGATGGACGCGAAGTGCGCGGCGCGAGCGACGAGCTGCTGTACGCCCGGAACACTGCGGCGACCGGGGAGGTAATTATCCCGCCGCTGCGGTCGGCGGTCGGGGCGGGCGGGCGGCAACACACTTTCGGGCTCTTCGGCGAGGACATCATCCGCGCCACCCCGCGCTGGATCATCACGGCGGGCGGGCGCTTCGACCGCTGGCGGAATTTCGACGCCCTTTCGGCCACGCGGCCCCTCGCGGCACCCGGTCCCACGGCGGTGACTGACTTTCCCGCGCGCGCGGAACAATCCTTCAGCCCGCGGCTCTCGGTCCTGCATAAGCTGACCGAGAACGTTTCCTTGACCGCGTCAGGCTATCGCGCTTTCCGCGCGCCCACGCTCAACGAGCTCTACCGGTCGTTTCGCCTGGGCAATATCCTGACGCTCGCGAACAGCGACCTCGAGGCTGAGCGGCTTACGGGCGGCGAGGCGGGAGCCCGCGTCGTCGCGCTTGACGACAGGCTCGTGGTGCGCGGCACGGCGTTCTGGAGCGATATCACGCGGCCCATCGCCAACGTGACGCTGAGCGTGACGCCCGCGCTCATCACGCGGGAGCGCGAGAACCTCGGACGCACCCGCTCGCGCGGGATCGACCTCGACGCCACGGCGCGGCTCAACCATTCCATCGAGCTCTCCGGAGGCTACGAGTTTGCAGACGCGACCGTCCTGCGCTTTCCCTCGAATACCGCGCTCGAAGGCTTGCAGATTCCTCAGGTGCCGCGTCACCAGCTCACTTTTCAGGCCCGCTACTCGAATCCGTCCGCCGCCCGCCGCCTCGCGCGCCTGACTTTCGGAGTCCAGGGAAGACTGGTTGGAGCGCAGTTCGACGACGACCAGAACCAGTTCCGGCTGAACCGCTTCTTCACGCTTGACGCGCTGGTCTCGCACTCGCTTGGCCACGGCGCGGAAGCGTTCGTCGCCGCTGAGAACCTGACCAACCAGCGCTACGACGTGGCGCGCACCCCGGTCCGCACGCTGGGCCCGCCCGCGCTCGTGCGGGCCGGCATCAGGCTCGCGCTCAGGGCGCGGTAACAGACTCCACGAAGGGGACGTACTCTTGGAGTCGCAAACTCAAGACATTCGCCGGAAGGAGGACCTGGCGGAGTTGAAAACGCTCGCGGCCGTGATTCTCGTACTGGCTGGCGCGGCGGTTCTGTCTGCCGAAGAAGCAGATGAACCGGAGGCGAACCCGGGCAGACCCACTGTTTCCACTCCGGCGGCGGTCGCTCCCACCGGTTATCTGCAGTTTGAAACCGGGGGACTGACAGCTCGACACTCGCCGGAATTCTCCTCACGATCGAGCGCCGTCGAGGTGATGAAATTGTCGGTCTCGCCTCGGCTGGAATTCCTCGCCTCCTTTGAACCGCTCGTTCACTACCGGACCGAGGGACGCAAGGCGAACGGCACCGCAGAGGTTTTCCTCGGCGCCCAAGCGGTCCTGCACCAAGGTGAGGGTGCGCGGCCCACGGTCGCGGTGAGCTATTTCCGGCGTATTTATGACGGCGGCGCCCCCGACCTTGACTTCGGCAGTCCTCGGAACTCCCTGGTCGTTCTGGCGAGCGCGGAGGTGAGGGGATTTCATTACGATGCGAATGGCATGGTCAACGAAATCACACAAGGGGCCGTCCGCCGAGCCCAGTTCGCTCAGACTCTGTCGGTCTCGCACCGAATGGGGAAGGGATTCAGCGTTTCCGGAGAGCTGTGGCATTTTACACAACCATTTCTCCGCCGTGATGCAGTGGGTAATTTGTGGGCGCTGGCGTACGCGGCGCGGAAAAATCTGGTTTTTGATGCGGGTTTTGATCGAGGGCTCACGGGTACGTCGACGCGCTGGGAGGTGTTCGCCGGATTCACGTACTTACTTCCACGGAGAGCGTGGCACTAATGAGCGGCATGTTCCTGGTACAAAGGCGTCGGGTGAGCCCGGCGCTACTCGACGCGCAGCTTACCTGCCAGACCGCCGACGGCCGGGTGATCGGCCGGAACCGGACCTCAGTGCCTCAGCCACCTGGGCCAGAGAATACAACGCTTTATTGACAGCGGCTGAGTTCGGAAAGAGAGCCGCAACTTCACGATCAAGCACCACGACGTTAGAGCTCGCCCTAACTCTCTTGTAGTACTTACCGCGCTCCAGCTTGTCGAAGTCAGAGCGTTTGTACTCTGCGCGGAGTTCATCGGATGTGGACTTAGCCTTCTTCATAGATACGCCTTTCGTGAGGAGTTGCTCGGCGAGCGCTGATGATGCGGATCGTTTCACCACGCTCGATATGGGACACAACAAGAAGCCGACCGGCCGACGACACGCCAAAGGTGATGAGCCTGTCCTCAGCCTCCGAATGGTCGGGGTCGGCGCCCGTCACTGCCAACGGGTCATAAAAGACACTTGCAGCCTCTTCAAACGAGATCCGATGCTTGCGGAAACTCTTAGCACCCTTGGCAGAGTCCCATTCAAAATGCACGCACCGATTCTACCACTGCTACTGCACGCGCAACTCCTGAGCGGACACCTGCGCGCTCATCATCTGGAAGAAGTAGCCTTGCCGGCCGAGCAGGGCCTGCGGCGTCCCTTCTTCGATCACTTGGCCGTCGCGGATCGCCACCACGCGGTCGACGTCGGTCATCATGGACTGGCGGTGGGCGATGATCAGCGTCGTGCGTCCTCGGGTTAATTCGCGCAGAGTCTTCTTGATAGCGGCCTCCGTCTTGAAGTCCAGGTTGGCGGTGGCCTCATCCAGGATCAGGAGTTTCGGGCTGGCCAGGAAGGCCCGGGCCAGCAGCACGCGCTGGCGCTCGCCGAGCGACAACTCGTATCCGCGCTCGCCGAGGGGCGTCTCGAGCCTCTGGGGCAGCCGCTCGATTGCGCCGCCCAAACCCGCCTTAAGCGCCGCCGCGCGCACCTCATCGTCGGTCGCGTCGGTGCGTCCGTAGCGGATGTTGTCGGCCAGCGTGTCGCGGAAGATGGTGCCCTCGGGCGACACGACGGCGATCTGCTTCCTCCAGCGGCTGAGGTCCGCGCGCGCCAGGTCCTCGCCGTCCACCAGGATGCTCCCTTTCTGAGGCGTGTAGAGCTGAACCACCAGATCGGCGATCGTCGTCTTCCCCGCCCCGGAGGGGCCGATCAGGGCCGTCACTTGGCCGGGCTCGAGCGTGAAGTTGATCCCGCGAAGCACCAGCCGGTCCTCGCGGTAGCGAAATTCGACGTCGCGAAAGTCCACCCGGCACTCGCGCACCTCGATGGGCTTGCGGTCGCCGCCGCCTTCCTCCGGCACCTCGAGCAGCCGAAAAGCGCGCAGGAGCGAGACCACGTTCCGCTGGATGGCGGAGTAGAGCCCGGTGAGGTTGTGCACCGGAGAGTAGATGCGGTCGAGGTAAACCATGAACATCACCACGTCGCCGGGCGTCAACTGGTGCTCGAGCGCGCGCATGCCGCCCACGCCGAGGACGATTCCCTTGGAGCCGTAGATCAGAAGATTCTGGATGAACGAGTAGCGCGTTTCGACCCGGCGGCGGCGCAGGTAAGTGCGGAAGGCGTTGCGCACGATCGAGGCGGTCCGGTCGGCCTCGTGGTTCTCGTTGCCATGCGTGCGCACGGTCTTGATGCCAGCGACCATCTCCTGGATGCGGCCCGACACGCCGTCCCAGAGCGCGTAATAGTCCTCCAGGTGCGCCTCCAGGTGGCGGGTCATTTGCAGCGTGACCAGCAGATAAACGACCACCGCCGCCAGCACCACCAGAGAAAGCTGCAGGTTCACCGAAAGCATGACGATGATGATGGCGGTGGCGGTGAAAAGCTCCGACCACACTTCCTGAGTGATCGCGGCGTAGAGGGGCGCCATCTGGTCAGACTGGTCGATCTGCCGCGCGATCGATCCAGAAGGCCGCTGGGTGAAATAGGCGTAGGGCAAGCGCAGCACGTGCCTGAAGGTCTTCAAGATGAAATTCTCTTCGATGTCGTTCGTGGTGTGTGCGGCAAGCAGGTCAGCCGCCGCTGTGAAAAGTTTGGCAAGCAGCGTGGCGGCCAGCAGCACCAGCACTCCCAACCACAGGGTGCGCATGGCGTGGGAGACGGTCCGCGGCGGGAGAACGGGGGCGGTCGAGGACGGCTGGGCAGTCTGCTGGAGGCTTTGCTCGACCTGCTGCCGCAAACGATGCAGCCGGCTGCGGCGCGCCTGCCTGGCTTTGGCGGCGCTCGTCGCGCTTTCCTGCGCGCGCTTGGCTCGATTGGCGGCGGTGAGTGGTGGCTTGGCCGCGCCCCCTGTGGCGGAGGTTGCTGACGACGGCGCGCCTGCTGGTTCGCTGCCGGTGGCCGCGCTCGGAGCTTGTCCGACGGGCGGAGCGGTCGTGGTCGAAGGTCCGGAGGGAGGCGGTGTGGCGGGAGCAGGCGGCGTCTCGACCTCAGCCTCGCCCCCGCCGCTGCGCAATTCCTCCAGAATCTCCGGCCACAGTCCGGTCGCCTTGCTCACAAAGACGCCGGCGATGTCGTTGATGATCGCGCGATAGACCCAGGGTTCGACCAGTTCCCCCAAGGCGCCCAGGGACGTGAGCACGGCCACGAGCAGCAGCCTGCCGGCATAAGGTCGCGCGACCGAAAGCAAACGTTTTGCGATGTTCATTGGACTTCCTTTTGAGAGCCACGACTGGAAAGTCACGGACCGCCCCCACGGAGGTCGATAGCGGCTCCGGCGGCCCAGCATATCGTAGTCTCCCCGTGAGCGGGGCACAATACCGGCGGAATTTGGCTCTTGGAGCGGCGGTCTGCGACCGCCGAACGGCTACAGCGAAACCGGACAACAACCGACAACGTTTGACAGGGCCGCGACCCGCCGCTTAACATGAAAGATCAACCCTACCGATCGAGGACTAACACAGTGGAGGACTGAAGATGGCTGTCAAGGTTGGAATCAACGGCTTCGGACGCATCGGCCGGAACGTGCTGCGCGCCTCGCACCGCGACCCCGGCATCGATTTCGTCGCCGTCAATGACATCACCGACCCCAAGACCCTGGCCCACCTGCTGAAATACGATTCCGTCCTGGGCACGCTGGACGCCAAGGTCGGTCACGGGCAGGACTGCGTGACTGTCAACGGCCGACCTATCCGCGTGTTCAAGGTCAGGGACCCCGGCGACGTTGACTGGCCGTCCTTCGGGGCGGAGATCGTGCTCGAATCCACGGGACTGTTCACCGACGCCGAGCAGGCGAAGAAGCACCTGAGGGGCACGGTGAAGAAAGTTATCATCACCGCGCCCGCCAAAAACGAGGACATTACCGTGGTGCTGGGGGTCAACGAGGACAAGTACGATCCGGCCAAGCACAAGGTCATCTCGAACGCCTCCTGCACTACGAACTGCCTGGCGCCGGTCGCCAAGGTGGTGCACGAGAGCTTCAAGATCAAGAACGGGTCGATGACCACCATCCACGCTTACACCAACGACCAGCGGATTCTGGACCTGCCCCACAGCGACCTGCGCCGCGCGCGGGCTGCGGCCCTCTCCATCATTCCCACCACCACGGGCGCCGCCAAGGCGGTGGGCCTGGTCCTGCCGGAGCTGAAAGGCAAGCTCGATGGCTACGCCATGCGCGTGCCCGTCCCTAACGTCTCGCTGGTCGACCTGGTGGCCTTCGTCGAGAAACGTACCACGACCGACGAGGTGAACGACGCGCTGCGCAACGCCGCTGAAGGCCCGCTGCGAGGCATCATGGAATTCTCGACGGAGGAGCTGGTCTCCGTCGACTTTCGCGGCAACCCGCACTCCTCGATTGTCGACGCTGGCTTTACCAAGGTGATCGACGGGAACTGCGTGAAGGTCACGGCGTGGTACGACAACGAGTGGGGCTACTCGTGCAGGGTCAGGGACCTGGTGAAGTTTGTGGCGGGCCGGCTGTAGGAGAACAGTAGGCAGTAGGCAGTAGGCAGTACGCGGTGGTAACCGCTAACTCGGGTGGCGCAGACATCGCTTTTTGATGTCTGCGAAGGTGCGGCATATCGCAGACATGCGAAACGCCTGCATGTCTGTGCCACCCACGGCATCGCCATTTCAGAGATTGCTACCCGTTTCGGGAGGACTTGCAATGTCGTGCCGCGCGAGACGCTGCCTGTGGTTGAGTATATCGATGCTCGTCGCCCTGGCCATCAGTGCCGGGTCTCTAGCGGCGAGCGCGCGACGCTGGGCTAGGGCAATGAAGGCCGGCCGAGCGGCTTACGAACAAGCTGACTTCGCCACGGCGGAAAAGCAGTTCAAGGTCGCCTTCACGGCAGCAACAAAATTCGAGCTAGGTGATCCGCGCGCGGTTCGCACGCTCAACGCAATCGGCAACCTTTACCGGGCCGAGGACAAGACCGACGCTGCCGAGGCGTTCCTTTCCAAGGCTCGCGCCATGGCTGAGGCGTGGCTAGGAGCCGAGAGTCCCGAGCTGGCCACGGCCTTGAACAATTTGGGTGGCCTTTACACCAGCGAGCAAAGGTTTGCCAAAGCTGAGGAAGTCCTAAGACCTGCACTCGCCATGCGCGAGAAACTTCTGGGACCGGAGCATCCCGAGGTCGCTGCTACGCTTTGCAACCTGGGCGAAGCGCTCCTGATGAACCCGTACCGGCCCAGGTACGCCGAGGCCGCGCCACTGCTGAAGCGCTCACTCGAGATCGACCAAAAGACCCTCGGACCGGAGCACCCGGCGCTGGCAGCGACTCAGGACGATTTGGCAGTGCTCTACACGGCGGAGGGAAGGTACGCAGAAGCGGAGCCACTCGAGCGAAGCGCACTGGAAATCTTCGAACACACTCTTCGGCCCGATCATCCCTATGTAGCCGCGGCCTTGCAACACTACGCGACTCTGCTGCGCAAGCTGCACCGGCAGGCCGAGGCTGACACGTTAGAGGCGCGGGCTTTCACGATTGCGGCCGGCCGATCACAGTCGAAGGGTGGGGATCCTTGACCGGGATCACTCGGGTGGCGCAAACATCGCTTTTTGATGTCTGCGAAGGTTCGGTTAGGCTTACGCGAAGGACGCAGGACAACGGACCACGGACCACTGGCAAAGGGCCAATGCCTAAACTCACCATTCGCGACCTCGACCTGAAGAGCAAGCGCGTCTTCATGCGCGAGGACTTCAACGTCCCGCTGGGCGATGCGGGCGAGATCACCGACGATACTCGCATCCGCGCCTCGCTGCCGACGATCCAGTACGCGCTCGAGCGCGGCGCCCGGCTGCTACTGGCTTCGCACCTTGGCCGGCCGCAAGGCAAACACAACCCCAAAATGAGCCTGCGGCCTGTGGCAGCGCGGCTTGCTGAGCTTCTAGGCAAGCGCGTGGCCTTCGCGCCCGACTGCGTCGGCGGCGAGGTTGAGAAGCAGGCCGCGTCTCTCCAAGACGGCGACGTGCTGCTGCTCGAAAACCTGCGCTTCCATGCCGAGGAAGAGAAGAACGATCCCCAATTCGCGCGCCGGCTTGCGGCCCTGAGCGACCTCTACGTGAACGATGCGTTTGGCTCGGCGCATCGCGCCCACGCCTCGACCGAGGGCATCACGCATTACCTCTCGCCGGCGGTGGCCGGACTGCTGATGGAGAAGGAGCTCGAATACCTGGGCAAGGCCAATCAGAATCCCGAGCGCCCTTACACG
>QHZK01000391.1 GCA_003224635.1 Acidobacteriota bacterium
GCGGACATCCACTTGGAATTGTCGGGCAGGGGAATGATCGGGCACGACCACAAATCCGCCGCCAGCCCCGAAAACTCCAGGCCGTGGTCCGAGACTTTCTTCTTGAGCTCCGCGCGCTTCGCCTTGGTGTCAAACTGCGCGGGATGGGGATGCGGCGGGAATCCCCCCAGCTCCACGCCGTCAAAGCCCAGGCTGCCGAGCTTATCGATCACCGTGTCAAAGGGGACCGGATTGTCTTTGTAAGGTCCAAAGCAGTAGGCCCAGCTTCCGATCGAAAGTCGAATGCGTTTCATGCTGCACCTCGGGATATCGGCGGAGGGCGCATTCTAGCACAGGCCACCAATGACACGGCCCGAGAAGATCTTTCGTTTCGCGACTTGTTTTCAACTAAGTCGTTGATTCTACAACACCTGGCGGGTTCGTTTGCCGAAAATTCCTCAAATCCGCGCTCGGCGCCCCGTCCTCGCCTCCCGAGGTCTTCCGTTTTTCGAGCTGAACCAAGCCTAGCACAACTGGCGCGCGCCGTGGGGACGCATAGGACAAATTATTTTGCGAAGCGTACGGGCACCCCACTCTCAGCGCGTGCCCCGCAGCACGCGAACGCCGCATCTAAGGCAGGCGCGGAACCGTCGCCCTAGCGAGTCTACCGAAGCTTCTGAAATTCCTCCAACGTGACGTCCAACTGCCGGAGAATCTTGAAGAACAGCGGCGGGCCAATCTCACGCCCGCCGTGAAGCGGAATGGTCACCGCACGACCGTCAGGGTGGTTCCAACGCTCGTGACTGCCTGTCTGCCTTGTTTTGGAGAAGCCTAACGCCCGCGCGGCTTTCTGAAACTCGCGGGCAGTCGCGCTAGGCATGCACTATTTCCGTGGTGTCGGCAGGGAGAGGGATACCCTTCTCACGGTACTCCTCTGCGATCATTTCGAAAACCTTGGTAAGCTCGGCGAGTGCTCCCTCGCGTGTGGGCATGAGGGCATAGCAACCGGAAACGGCGGGGATTTCTGCAACCCATGAACCGTCTTCCTGACGATACAAGACTGTTTTGTAATCTTCGAGCTTCATTCTCGTAGGCCCGCTAGCTCAAGACGAGTGTAGCACAGGGGCCACTTACGGATTGGGTAGGGCCGCAAGGAAGCTCTGCGAGAGTCGCAGACTGGGAGCAAGGAGCTGCGTATAGGTCCGGACTCTGATCCGCCCCTGCTTGCCGCGCCCGTAAAGCGCATGCCCGGGCTTCGCGCCGGTGTGCTCGCCCTTCGAGATCACGACCACGCCGTTCACGATCACGTAACGAATCCCGACGGGATACTGCATGGGGTCCTCGAAGGTGGCCTTGTCGAGCACGGTCTTGGGATCGAAGATGGTGATGTCCGCCGCCATGCCGGGGCGCAGCATGCCACGGTCAGTAAGGCCGGTGATCTGGGCCGGGAGCGCGGTCATCTTGCGAATGGCGTCCGGCAGCGTGAGCACTTTCTTCTCGCGCACGTAGACGCCCAGGACGCGGGGAAAGGTCCCATAGAATCGCGGATGGGGCTTGCCCTCGAAAGTCATTTCCGGATTCACCGCCGAGCCGTCCGAGCCGATGCCCAGCCAAGGCTGCTTCATGGCGAGCTCGACGTCGGCCTCGCTCATGGAGAAGTAGATTGCCCAGACCGACGCGTCCTCGGAGATGAGCAAGTCGCACAAGGCATCCGTCGGGTCTTTGCCCATCATCGCCGCGATTTCATCCATGCGCTTGCCTTCGTACTTCTTGCTCTCCGGCTTCTGGCAGGCCGCGACCAGGACGCCGTGCCAGCCGCCCACGCTCCTCACTTCGTTGTTGTCCCAGCCGGGCAGCCCGTTTTCGATCGCCTTGCGGATTTCAGCGCGCCTTGCAGGGTCTTTCAGGCGCGCCACGATTTCCGCCGAAGTGCCTTCGAGGTACTTGGGCGGCAGGCACTGCTTGAGGCCCGTCATTCCGGCGACATAAGGATACTGGTTGGCGGTGATGTCCACGCCGCGGTCGCGTGCCTCCTGAACGAATCTCACCTGCTCCTCCATGCGCCCCCAATTGGCTTTCGCGTTCATCTTGAAGTGCAGGATGTGGACCGGCAGTCCGGCGCCTTCGCCGATGCGGATGGCCTCGCCGATGGCGCGGACTCCAGCCGTTCCCTCTTCACTGCGGATATGGCTGGTGTAGATGCCGCCGTATTTCGCCGCGACTTTGGCCAGCTCAATCAACTCCTCTGTGGTGGCGAACATGTTGGGCGCGTACATCAGACCCGATGACAGGCCGATGGCGCCGTCGCGCATGGCCTGGTCCACCAGTTGTTTCATCTTGCCCATTTCTTCCGCCGTGGGCCTTCGGTTGACGTTGCCCAGGACGTCGTCCCACACCTGGCCGCTGCCCACATAGGAAGCAATATTGACGGACGTGCCCTGGCGCTCGACTCGGGCAAAGTATTCGCCCAGGGTCGTCCAGTCCCTCTTGATCCCCATCGGCTCGAGGCCCTTGTCGAAACCCGGCGCGGCGGGGCCCAGGACAGGCCCGGCTGAGTCCGATTCACCCAAGATCTCGGTGGTCACGCCCTGGCGGATCTTGCTTTGCGCCTTGCCGTCGGCCAGAAGGTCGAAATCGGAGTGGCAGTGGAGGTCGATGAACCCGGGCGCCACCACCAGCCCCGCAGCGTCGATCACCCGCTTCGCCGTAGGGTTGACCAACCTGCCTACGCCTTGAATCTTGCCGTCCTTGACCGCCACCGAACCCTCGAACCAGGGACTGCCGCTACCGTCGATGATGTGTCCGTGAACGATCAACAGGTCGTACTGGCCGCCATCTCCCGGCTCTTCGGCCAAGTGGCGAACAGTGACCGCGCCCAGGACGACCGCGGCCAGGCATACGGCGGCGGCAGGGCGGAGCCTTAACCCCGCCGTGAAGGGAGACGAAGAACACAGATTGGCTATTTTTCTTATTTTCTTCTCCTTTTCGGTCCTTCCTCGGCGGGTCTAAAGAGCCGCCCTTCCCTGGTGCCGAACACCGGCAAGGCTTACTTCCTTTTGGGACTGATTAAGAGAATCAGAAGCGCCAAGGCCAGAAGCACGATTGCGCCGCGCCAATAGAACACCGGGTCGGCAAGCTCCGGCCTCGCAGACATCAAGTCGCCCGCCGTCGTCCGGAGCACCAAGCCGACCACGAATCCCAAGACTGCCAGCATCACCAAGGCATTGACGAGCCCTCTCACGGGATTCTCCTGCGCCCCCTGGGAGCGTCCGCCGCATTATATGATAGGTGTTCGTCCCCCGGAGATAAACCCGTATTTTCTGGTACCGAGGCGTTAAAATTCTGTTAGAATCGAGGCTAGCAAGGTCGAGGGAAGGTGCTCGACCCCGAACAGATGCCCCACTGCCCCCAGTGCATGACGGAATACGCAGAAGGCGCCGTCGAGTGCCCGGACTGTCGCCAGGCGTTGCAGCCCGGCCTCCCGCCCGAGCACGATCCCCATTCGAAACGCCCGGGTGCCAAGCTCGTCAGACTTCGGACCTTTAACAGTCGGACGGCGCGACTCGACGCGGACCTGGCAAGAAATATTCTCGAGACGCAGGGTATTCCCTGCGTCTTGGCCGGCGGCACCATGGCTGAAATGCTGCCCGGGGTCGATCCGGTCCAGCTGCTGGTGAGCAGAGAGGATGCCGAAGAGGCCGCCGAGATCCTGCAGAGTTACATCGATTCGCCGCCTTCAACCGGTTCCGACACCCAGGATACGCCGGAAGAGTAGTGAAACGCTGTAACCGGTGTTGCTCCCTGCCTTCTGCCTACTGCTTCCTGCCTACTGGTTTTCCGAGGGACCGTTCCAACCGGTCAATAGCCCGGTGGACTTCTCTGGCCTCCTCGGCCTGCTTCTCTGAGGGGAGCTCGTCCAGGTACTTCTGATAGGACGCAAGGGCTTTCTGCTTCAGGCCGATTTTTTCGTATACCCTGCCGAGGCCAAGGTAGCCGGTGGGATTATAGGGGTCGGTCTCGACGGCTTCCTGATAACGGCTCAGGGCGGCGTTGTACTTCTTCTACCTGAAATAATAATTCCCAACCTCCACCGACTTGCGCACCGAGGGCGGAACGTAGGGCTTTGTCTGCTCGTCGGTATCGGCCGTCGCGGCGGGCGCTGGCTTGTCCTGCGCGCGCACTAGCCCTGGCAACGCGAGGCCCAGTGCGGTCGCTCCGATCAGAAGGGCTTTGGTCGTCCGCACCACAAACCCGATTCTCGCCCAGGGGTCGCACCCGTGTCAATTGTCCGCGAGCGAGCGCGCTCTTTGACAACTCGCGCCGCTGGTGGATAATCGAAAGAGGAAGGTAATCCCCAAGTTGAACGAGACGTGCCGCCAGAAAGCCGAGGCCTTGCCCAACCAGCCGGGCGTATACATCTTCAAGGACGAGGCGGGCCGGCCCATCTACATCGGCAAAGCGAAATCCCTGCGCAGCCGCGTCCGCTCTTACTTCCAGGACTTCCGCCCCTCGGACGAGAAGCGGGACCTGATGCTC
>QHZK01000360.1 GCA_003224635.1 Acidobacteriota bacterium
CGGCGCCATGGGCTTTGCGGTGGATATGGCCAACCTCTGGTTCCACCGGCAGTCCGCCCAGACTGCGGCGGACGCCGCCTGTACAGCGGGCGCGATGGACTTGCTGGTTGATGCCACAAACGCTAAGACCACTCAGGGAGGCTTCACGGCGGGCACGGACTTTGATTGCTCGGGCGCGACCGGGGTCGCTCCCTGCCAGTACGCCGCCTTGAACGGTTACAACGCCTCGCTGGCGAAAAACAGCTCAGCTTCTTCGCTGGGTAACGAGGTCTACGCCACGTTTCCCGCTTCCGTGTCGGGCGTCTCGACGGGTGCTGTCCCCCCTGCAACGCTTGCTCCCAATCCCTACATCCGTATCGACGTGGTCGACCACGTGCAGGTCTTTCTTTCCGCCATGCTGAGCGGCAGCAGGTCACAGCCCGTTCACGCCTCCGCCGTGTGCGGCCTCGTCCTGGCCAGCGCGCCTACTCCGCTCCTCATCCTCAGGCCCACAGACCCGAACACCCTTCAGATTACCGGCTCCGGCGGTGTTACGATCGTCGGAGGGCCGTCGCGCAGCATCCAGGTCAACTCAGGCAACTCGTCGGCGGCGTTCATAACCGCTAACGTCGACCTCTGCAAAGGCGGACCCTTGTTTACGGGAAGCGACTTGGGCACCTTCGGAGGACCCTCCGTTCCCACTGTCCTTGGCGCTTGTCCTGCCGGTACAGGCTTCAGGACAGGGCCAACGGGGCGTTGGGCGTACCCCACCTCGCCTATCGCTGACCCCTACGCGAAGGTAGTGCCGCCCACGCAACCGGCCGCTGCACCTGCGCCCACTGCGGTCGCTGGTCCGACTGCCACTACGCCTGGAGTAGACGGATGTCCGGACCGCAGCGGCAGCAACACCAACCAACTCCCAGACAACCTAGTCAACGCGTCCGGCAATCTCGTCACAGCCACTCCTGGATGCGTTGAGTATCATCCCGGATTCTACAATCGGCCGATCGTCGTTAAGCAATACACAGCCATCTTCGAGCCGGGACTCTATTATATGAAGATCCCCAATACCGCGCCCAACATCTTCGATAACGAAAACTGCGGTACTCCTGGGGGAGGAATCGTCCCACCCACCGGCCAGTGCCACTACTCCCTGGCAGTCGATACGCAGGGGGTGGTCCGGCCCGCGACGCCCGCAACCCCCAGCGCGCAGGCCGATGCCAGCCACGGCGTGACGTTTTACCTCTCGGGAACCAGCACGGGCGGATATGGCTCGGTCTTCTTCGGCTCCAACTCCGGCAAAGCAGGCAGTCGGACCATCGACAATTTTGTTACCAGCCCGGACCCCACGAATGGCACCGCCGCAGCCTGTCCCGGTGGAGCGGCCCCGGATTCCCGCCTGGCGGTGCCGACAAGTGTTTCTGGCGACGTCCTGCTGGGCCCCTGCACTTATGACGGGTCATACTTCGCCAGCGCCACGAACACGAATGATGGCTCCGGCGTTCCCAAGTTCCGCGGCATGGTCTTTTTCCAAGACCGCGCCGACGGCGACAACCACGGCCAGCCCAGCATGCAAGGCGGCGGCGGCCTTCTGGTGACAGGGAACATGTACTTCCACAACTGTCCTGGCTCGCCGTCATGCAATGCATCGTCGGATTACAACGCGTTCCTGCAGTTCCAGGGCAACTCGGGTTCTGGGACGTTCCTGCTCGGCAACATCACGGTGGACGAGCTCAACACGGGAGGCGCCGGGGCCATTGCGATGCAGCTCAACCCCAATTCCATTTATTACTTACTGAAGGTTTCACTTCTGAGGTGAGCGGTCGCGGTCGGCTCTTGGCTGTAGCGGCGCAAGCCTGCTTACTTCGCCCCCGAAAAGAACGTGGCCAGCCTCAACAGGAGCTCCTGGTCGCTTTGGCTCGCCTTCCTGAATCTTCGCACCAAGTCCTCCTCCTGGGGCGAGACCACGATCCCGTTCTGGTCGCCTTCAAGAAACAATTGCCATAGCTCAATCCCCAGAGCTTTCGCCCACTTCTCCAGGTTAGGGAGTGACGGGGCGGCGGCCCCTGTTTCCACCTCAGTGATGTGGAAGGCGTAGAAGCCCGTCTGCCTGGCGAGGTCCTCTGGAGAGAGGCCTCGCGCTGTACGCAATTGCCGGAGCCGCTTGCCGAGATCGAAGCCCAAGTGGTTTCTTAACCTCCACATGGAACGTCACTTCCGGGGCGCTATCTCATTCTGGAGGAGTAACGAAGTTATACTATCCGATAAATTACTGAAAACCAACTAAGCAAACCCCTGCCATCGTCTTGCCGCGCCTCCTTTGGGGAAGGAAAGCCGCGCAGCGGCGATGGACGTCCGAACCGAGTCAAGGTAGAATCTTTGCGGAAGTGCATGCGGGCTGGTGTTCGCCCAGGACTTCAAATCCTGTGGGTCTGCCTCTGGTGGACCGGTCGGTTCGATTCCGACACACTTCCGCCAGACCTCCATGTAGGGTAGGTAGCAGGGAGTAGGTAGGGTTGGTAGCGGGGTAGCCGAGAGCCGCTGCCTTTACAGGTCTGGGGCTTGTTGCGACGAGAAACGAGCTGCGGCTTGTTGCAACGGGAACGAACCGCAGACCTGCAAAAACGGCAGGTCTGATTCCATAACGGCGTCGGCTCCTTTGGACCGGCACGCGGGGGCGGTGGTGTGGCCAAAAATTGCTTGACAACGCCGACGCCGTTATAGATGCGCTACCAGCTCCCAGCCCCCTGACGGCCCTTTTGACCACAAGAAGGCAAGTTTTGAAACTCGCCTGCTCGGGACTCGGCGTTCCAGCGCTGGGCCGAATCGAGCGCGCGCTTCTTGCTGGCAGCCTCTTCGGCAGGTTCTCTGGCTGGCGAGGCCCGTGGCAGTTGCCGGCTTTCGAGAAAGCGGTCGCGCCCGGTGCAGCCGGTCCGCCTTTGGGCGTGCGTTTTGTCAACATCGCCAAGGCCGCGGGGCTGACTCACAAGACCATCTTCGGCGGTGAGGCTAGGAACACCTATCTGCTCGAGACCACCGGTTGCGGGGCGGCGTTTTTCGACTACGACAACGACGGCTGGCTGGATATTTTCTGCGTGAACGGGTCGCGCCTGGAAGGTTTTCCAAAAGGGCGCGAGCCTGTGAATCACCTCTACAAGAACAATCGCAACGGCACCTTCACCGACGTCACCGAGCGCGCTGGATTGGCGCATTCCGGCTGGGGGCAGGGAGTGTGCGTCGGCGACTACGACAACGACGGTTTCGAAGACCTCTTCGTCACTCACTGGGGCAAGAACGTGCTCTATCACAACAACGGCGACGGAACGTTCACCGACGTTTCAGAGAAGGCGGGAGTGGCGGGCGCGCGGACCCGCTGGGGCACCGGATGCGCGTTCCTCGACTACGACCGCGACGGGCGCCTGGACCTCTTCGTGGCCAACTACATTGACCTCGACCTGAAAAGCGCGCCGCTTCCTGAGACGGGTCCGTGTCTGTATAAGGGCGTCACGGTGGCCTGCGGCCCGCCCGGCCTGCCGGGTGGCAAGAACATCTTGTATCACAACGACGGCGACGGGACTTTCACCGACGTCTCGGGAAAGGCCGGAATCACGCGGGCCAATGGGACTTACGGGCTGGGCGTTCTCACCGCGGATTTCGACAACGACGGCTGGCCCGACATCTACGTGGCCAACGATTCCCAGCCGAGCGCGCTCTACCACAACAACCACGATGGCACGTTCGCGGACATCGGCATCACGGCGGGCTGCGCCTACAGCCAAGACGGCAAACCGCAGGCCGGCATGGGAGCGACCGCGGGCGATTACGACTGCGACGGCTGGCTGGACATTTTCAAGACCAACTTTTCGGAAGACACCGCCTCGCTGTATCGCAATATCGGGCACAACACCGGCGACACCGTTTTTGACGATGTCACTTTTGCCGCGGGACTCGGCCTGAACACGCGGTACCTGAGCTGGGGCTGCGGATTCTTTGACCTCGACAACGACGGCTGGCCGGATATCTTTGTCGCCAGCGGCCACATCTACCCCGAGATCAAAAAATTGAACCTCGACATCCGCTACCAGGAGCCTAAGACCGTCTATCGCAATCTCGGCAACGGCCGCTTTCAGGAAGTGTCGCAGGAACTGGGCGCGGCGGTCCTCGAGCCGGTTTCGGCGCGCGGCTGCGCCTTCGGGGACTTTGACAACGACGGCGATATCGACGTGCTGATCAATCCTGTCAACGACTATCCGGA
>QHZK01000385.1 GCA_003224635.1 Acidobacteriota bacterium
ATCGATGCCCAGAGGCGGGTGAAAATCAACCAGGACTTCGTCGATATCCGCATGCTCGGCTCGCGCCTGGAGGACATCTTCAAGACGGCCAACGACCGGGTCATGTTCGTCTCGGGCGACCCTAGCCTGCCCTTCGGTGAGGTGGCGACGGTCATCGACATCGCCAAGGGCGCCGGGATCGATAAGATCGGCCTGATCCCGAAACCGCTGGAAGAGGCAAGCCAGTAGTCTGGCACGCTCGGGTCAAGCTCTTGGCTCCTAAGTCTTTGGATCGTCAGGAGGGTCCGATGGCGATGGCTGCAGGTGAGCACAAGAGTGGGACCATCGGGGACATCAACGTCACGCCGCTGATTGACGTGCTTTTGGTCTCGATCATTATCTTCATGGTGATCACTCCCCTCACGCCTAAGGGCCTGGACGCCTTAGTTCCGCGAGCCAATCCTAACGCCGGTGGCGACGGTCGCCCAATTGTGGTTTCCGTCGACGCTGAACGTCGGGTCAGGATCAACCAGGACCAAGTCGACATCCGCCAGTTAGGTTCGCGCCTCGAGGATATCTTCGAGACTCGCAACGAGCGGGTAGTGTTTGTGAGGGGCGATTCGAGCCTGCCTTTCGCCGAGGTCGCACAAGTAGTCGATATAGCCAAAGGCGTGGGCATTGACAAAGTGGGTTTGATCACCAGGAAGCCGAAAGAGGCGGGCCAGTAGCCGTTCACCGCTCGGGTTCAACGGAGGAACCTCGATGAAACCCTGCAAGCTCGCCCCGCTCTTCGGGGTGCTGCTGTTGGCGGTTGTTTCCTGTGGATGCAGCAAGCTGAAGGCGCGCGACCACCTTAACAAAGGTGTGGCAGCCTACAAGAACGCCCAGTTTCAGGCCGCCATTGAGCACTTCAAACAGGCCGTGGCTGATGACCCCTCGCTGCTCATGGCCAAGCTCTACCTGGCCACCGCTCTTAAGCAGCTCTACATCCCGGAGGGCGACTCTCCCGAAAACATCAAGATCGGCAAGCAGGCCATTGAAGCCTTTGAGGAGGTGCTGAAAGAGGACCCCAACAACGACACGGCGCTGGCCTCGATCGCCCAAACCTACTACCAGATGCATGACTTCGACAAGGCCAAGGAGTACCAGCGGCGTCGCCTCCAGGTTGAGCCCAATAACGCTGAGCCTTACTTTTGGATCGGCGCCATTGACTGGGCCCTGGCTTATAAAGAAAACGCCGCAAAGCGCCAGGAGCTGAAGCTCAATGTCCCGAACGCACAAGGTGAGCTGCCGCCCCTCCCGGTGAAGGCGCGCGAGGAAGTCACGCAAAAGATCGGCCCGCTGGTAGACGAGGGCTTGAAAGCCCTTCTGAAGGAGCTCGATCTCAAACCGAACGATTCTGACGCGATGGGCTACGTGAACCTGATGTATCGACAGAAGGCTGATCTCGAAGCCGACGCCGGCGCTCGCGAGGCGGATTTGAAGCAGGCTGGCCAATTCTTTGACAAGTCGCTTGCGCTTAGAAAAGCGGCGGCCGAAAAGGCGTCCAAGTAAGATCGGATCGTTGCCACGGGGTTCTCCAGTTTCGAGTATCCCCACCTTCGCGTGGGATCTCCCACCTTCTACTTCCTGCCTATTGACTTGTCGAAGGTTCCCCAAGTGACTTGATGGCATTCGCTTCGGCGGCGCGGAAGGCCTCGACATTGCTCTTGTCGACCCAGGCCGTGCCGGTGTCGACGCGAGTCGGAAGCGGCGAAGCCGGGGCGTTTCGCCAGTCCCTGAACTCATGGACGATATTGTGGTGCAGGTCGTCCAGAAACTTCAGGCCGTAGTAGCTCATGGTGTACGGTTTTTGCGCGATCGTGCCGGTGATCACGCCGTTCGAGATCCAGTCCAGTGTCTCCGGATTCTTGTCAAAGGCCACGATGGTAATCTTGCCTTCCTGACCCAGCCGGTGCAAGGCTTCCGCCGCCCCGGGCCCTCCGGAGGCCTCGAGGCACAGGATGCCGTCGATTTTTTCCTTCTGATCGAGAAGGGCTGAGATCTGGTCGTTGGCGCTGCGCGGGTCGCCCCTGTCGTCGAGCGTGTTCGTCAGCTTGATCTTGGCGTAGCCTCCCAGAGCCTCCTTGGCTCCCGCAATTCGCTCTTCCTGATTGGCCTGGCCCGGGATGGCGATGACTACCACGCGGCCCGCGCCGTGCAGCAATTGGCCGAGGTGGCTGCCGCCCTCGGCTCCTGCCCGGTGGTTGTCCGTACCGATAAAAAGGACCCGGCGCGAGTCCGGGGCGTCCGTATCGATGCAGATGACCGGAATGCCCCGGTTCATCGCGTCGTCGATCGGAGCTTTGAAGATGTCAGGGCGGGCAGGGGCGACCAGAATCCCCGAGGGATGTTTGGCCAGGGCTTTCTCGAAGGCGTCCATCTCCGCGTTCGGATCGTAGGTGTCAGGGCCGGTGAACTCGGCCTTGACACCCAGCGCCCGGGCGGCATCCTTGAAACCCACTTGAGCTTCCTGCCAGTAAGGCAGAGCGATGTTGGACGAGACAAAAATGTAGCGTTCGTTTTCCTCGTGGAAGGCTTTTTGGCACGAGGTGAGAAGACTCGTAGCGACTAAAACGGTCAGGCAGACTGGACCCATCGTACGCCCCTTCATACACTCCTCCGTCCTTCTAGCGCGTTACTGGCGGGCCAGGCCCGCAGTTCCAAGAAGCCCGCAGTTCCAGGAAGAACGCGAGCGAACCTTGCCTAAGCGGCACAGAAGCTACCACAAAATTTGGAAAAGAGACAGGCCAGCTTCGTTTTCTGCTTCTCGCTGCTCCACGGACTTTGCGCCATGACCCTCAGCCAGGCGCTGCGGACCCCGCTCGAACTCGACCGCAGGATGTGCGGCTTGATGGCTTGATGCAGGCCGCTTGAACTACACTCAGCGCGTACCCTACAATGAAATCGGGTGGGTATGTTGCAGTTTGAAGAAATCGTTCGGAAGGTCCAGGTTTCTCGCCCCGGGGACGACCTCAGCCTGCTGCGGAAAGCGTACGAGTTCAGCGCTTCGGAGCACAAGGCCCAAACGAGGATCTCCGGGGAGCCTTTCGTGTCACACCCCCTCGCAGTCGCCAACGTGCTGGCGGACATGAAGCTGGACGTAGTGTGTCTGGTGGCAGGCATGCTGCATGACGTGGTCGAAGACACGCCCACCACCGTTGACCGCATCAGTCAGGAATTCGGCCCCGACGTAGCGCGCATCGTCGAAGGCGTGACCAAGATCAGCCGCATCGAGTTCGTTTCGCCCGAGGCGCAGCAGGCCGAAAACCTTCGCAAGATGGTCCTGGCCATGGTGGACGATATCCGCGTGGTGCTGGTGAAACTGGCGGACCGGCTTCACAACATGCGCACGCTCGAGCACCTGGCGCCCGACAAGCGCGAACGGATTGCAAGGGAGACGATCGAAATCTACGCCCCCATCGCGCACCGGCTGGGGATGGGGAAAATTCGCGGCGAACTCGAAGACCTAGCGTTTCGCCATCTCGAACCGCAAGCCTTCGAGGACGTGAA
>QHZK01000369.1:0-387 GCA_003224635.1 Acidobacteriota bacterium
CAGGCGGCTCGCCAGGTGCGTGCCCTTGTTCCCGACGAAGCCGACGCTCAGCGTCATCTGCCCCGGCAACTGGCGCTCGACATTGAGCGTGTAGTTCTGCATATAGGGCGAAAGTCCGTCCGTAGGGTCAATCATAATCAGCGTGCCCGCAGAGTGCCTGGGAGTGCCGCCGCCGAGAAAAGCCGTAGGACTGAGATCAGGCGTAAACCCAGGCAGGGTGTCAGTTCCCCAAATAAAGCCCGGCGTTATGCCGGCATCGGGGGAAGTCCTACCCACCGTTCCATTGTATCCCTGCACGGTGGGTGTACCGTCCACGCGATTGCCGTTGCCTTGGGCATAAAAAATCCCGTAGCCGGCCCGAATCACGGTTTTGTCGTTCAGGCTGTA
>QHZK01000369.1:639-5579 GCA_003224635.1 Acidobacteriota bacterium
TCCGCGAATAAGCGGGCGCATTGAAATGGTAGGCCCGGCCTTCATCAGCCCGCCCTAGCAGGAAGCTGGCGAAAGCGATGCCTGTACTTGAGTCGCCGGGCAGGCCCGTCTCCTGGTTTAGAAAATTGAAATAGCCGGCGCTGCCTCCGGTGCTGACGTCGTTGCTCGCGCCCCTCAGCCATTGGAACCCGAGCTTGACCGCGTGTTTTCCTTTGATCCAGGTCAGCGTATCATTCAACCCGGGGGCATGCTGGTTGCTAAAACCGGCCCCGCCGCCGCCGTCCCAAGACTGGCCGTTGATGACGATTTGGGGAAACTGCGTGGGGTAGTTGGGCGCGACTCCCTTAATACCGAGGTAGGAGACCCAATCGGACTTCCCAGCCCAGGTACTGACGGCCTGTATGCCACTGTTCCATTGGTTCAACGACGGCGTGGCCTGGTTGATCAAATTGGGCTTGATAACCAGGTTGTAGTTGACGCGAATATTCCGCGTCTCGTTGATGCTTGGCTGATCGCCTCCTCCCAGGGGAGCGGGTATTAATGGGATCCTGGGCGTGGAGTTCTTTCAGGCGTACAAAATGTTAAGCCGGTTCTTCTCATTGATGATGTAGTCGCCTTTGAGTCCCCACTCATTGACAGAGAACGGATTTGCTACCGTACTGGTGTAGTTATTGAATACCGCGCGAGGGTCTGGGTTCGATGGTGTCGGCATTAACGGAATGACTTTCGCCGAGACTGGGTCGAAGTTGCTGGGGCTAATCTTGTTCCCGCAAATCAGCGGGCCGCAGGTTGTATGCGTAGTAGGATCGTAGAGAGGGGTCTGGTGCCAAACTCCGTTCTTGTCGAAGGTGCCATAGTTTGTGAAGTCGCCCTGCTTCATCTGTTCTGTCGGGATGGTGGCCAGGCCGTTTGATACTCCTTGGGTCAGCCGGAAGCCGTTATAATAGCCAAAGATGAAGGCCTTATCCCTCTTGATCGGCGCTCCTGCAGTCACGCCGAACTCGTTCTGCTTGTAGGGAGGTCGGCACGCCTTAACGGGATTGACACCGGTTTGGCGGCCATTGGCGTCACAACCGGCCGGTGAAGCATTTTGGAACCAGTTCAGTGCGTTCAAGGCGTCATTGCGGAGGAACTCATAGACCGAGCCGTGGATCTGGTTGGTCCCCGACTTCACCTGAAAGCTGGCGGTCCCGCCGCCGCTTCTTCCGTATTCGGCCGAGCCATTGGTGGACTCCAGCTTGAACTCTTGAACGGCGTCCGGCGGCAACTGGAGGGCTCGCAAGTCGCCCTCGAATGCGCCAACGCTTGTAACATCCGCGCCATCCAGCAGCATCGTTGTGCTGCTCACCATGCTGCCGCTGACCGAAGTGGTCATGGTGCGGTTCGCACCGGGGCCGCCGTCCGAATTGCCGTGCCCAGTTGTGCCCGGCGCCAATTGAATAAAAGTGGCGGGGGTGCGCTGGTCGCCAAAGCTGGTGAGTGGCAGTTCTTCCACCTGCTGACTGGTGACCGAGGTTCCCGTGTCAGAGCTCTCGCGCTGGAGCAAGGGAGCTTGCGCGCTCACCTGCACGGACTGAGTCTCGGAGCCAAGGGTCAAGGCAAAATCCAAGCGGACCGTCTCACCGACCTGAACGAGAATATTAGTCTGCTCATATTTCTTGAAGCCCGTCGCCTGTGCGTCCAGCCGGTAGGTGGCTGCCCCCAAAAGCGGAACCGTATACACGCCGCTCGAATTGGTTGTCACATTATTTGTGACGCCGGTCGCGGGGTTGGTAACCGTAATTGCCACGTTGGCAACCACCGCCCCGCTCGGGTCAGTTACGATTCCGGTGATCGACCCTCTGTTGACTTGAGCCCATGTGGCGCCAGCCATCAGCAGCGACCCTATCAGCAAAACAAACGACCGCTTGAGATGAGACATTCCCCACTCCTTTGACTTCGGTGTTAACCCTTGACGCCGACCGAGAGAGCAAGCAGAAGAGCACAAGACTAGATAAAAACAACCGAGATCAACAGTTTCGGGACAGGTGTTAACACCAAAGGTCGGTAGCGTCAAGTCTTTTCTGCAAACAGAGGAAAGTTGGAGGATGAAGCGACCTGCTTGACTCCTATGGGCTCCGCGGCGTAGCACATCTGGTCCCCGAGGAATCTAGAGATGAAGCTTTGTCACCGCTTGCCCTGGCTTTGCGTGCTGGCACTGATCTGCGCGTCCGAGTTCGCCTGGGCGCAGGATGCACCTCCTTCCCCTGTCCTTGGCGCGATGAAGGCTGAGCTTTCCCGCTCGCTGAGCTCTCTCGGAAAACAGCCTGAGCCGCCTTACTTCCTCAGTTATGAGATCACGGAAACGCGCTCTGTCTCTGTGGCAGGGTCTTTCGGCAAGCTCACTGCGAGCGACGAAAATCGCCGCCGCCAGCTTAATATCGATCTCCGCGTTGGAGACTACAAGCTCGACAACACTCATCAGATCCGTGAAGGCTTCCCTTCGTTCGACTTTGGCCGCTTCTCATTGGCTGAGGTGCCTATCGAAGACGACCCCGACGCCATCCGCGGCGTGCTCTGGTATGAGACCGACAGGCGGTACAAGCAGGCGATCGAACGGCTGACCAAAGTGAAAACGAACGTCGAGGTGAAGGTCCAGGAGGAGGACAAGTCCGCCGACTTCTCGCGCGAATCACCCGAGAAGTACTACGAAAATCCGGTTCCCGTCACTGTGGACCGCCGGCAGTGGGAGGGGAAGATCAGAAAGTACACCACGCCCTTTGCCGCCTACGGCGATATTTACGAGGCCAACGCGACGTTCAGCGCCGACAGCGAAACGCGCTGGTTCGTCAGTAGCGAAGGGTCAGAAATCCAGACCTCGCAGACCTACTACCGCCTGTTCATCTCCGCCTTCACAAAGGCGGATGACGGCATGGAGCTGCCGCGCTACGAATCGTTCTTTGCCTTCACGCCCGAAGGTCTTCCGGACGATGGTGCCGTACTCAAGGCTGTCGGGAAAATGATCGACGATTTGAAGGCCTTGCGCGTGGCGCCGCTGGTCGATCCCTATACGGGCCCGGCGATCCTCTCCGGCCGGGCGAGCGGCGTTTTCTTTCACGAGGTTCTGGGCCACCGCCTGGAGGGCCACCGGCAGAAGAATGAAGAAGAGGCCCAGACCTTCAAGAAGATGCTGAACCAGAAGGTCCTGCCCGACATCGCTTCGGTCTATTTCGATCCCACCCTGCACCGGCTTGCAAACACTGACTTGGTGGGCGCTTACCGGTTCGACAACCAGGGAGTCAAGGCGCGACGGGTTGCCGTGATTGAGAATGGGGTTTTGAAAAGCTTCCTCATGTCACGTAGTCCCGTCGAGGGATTCCCGCATTCCAATGGCCACGGGCGAAACCAGTCGGGCCTGGCGCCCGTCGCACGGCAGTCGAATCTGATCGTCGAGGTGTCGAAGCCCGTTTCCCGATCCGAGCTCAAAAACATGCTCATCCAGCAAGTGAAGAAGGAGAACAAACCCTTCGGCCTCTATTTTGAAGACATCGAGGGAGGTTTCACGCTGACCGGGCGGGTTATCCCCAACGCATTTAATGTGCTGCCCGTGATGGTGTATCGAATCTATCCCGATGGGCGCGAAGAGTTGGTGCGCGGCGTCGACTTGATCGGCACGCCGCTTACCGCCTTCAGCAAGATTGTGGCGGCGGATGATCAAACCGGAGTCTTTGACGGCATGTGCGGTGCGGAGTCGGGGTTCGTGCCGGTCGCGGCGGCTTCGCCGGGCATTTTGGTTTCACAGGTGGAGGTCCAGAAAAAGGAGAAGTCGCAGGAGCGTCCGCCGATCCTGCCGCCTCCTTTCGAGGCGCGTCCATAGCCTGGACGGAAGAGCTTTTAACGAGGAATCCGATGCCAGACGCCAGTCGCTCTAACCATTCGAGCCTCATGCAAAGGCTCTTGCCCGTTCTTCTGGCAACCGTGCCCTTGCTCGGGGCGGGTTCAGGGCGGGCAGATGAAGACCTCGTGATGAAGGCGATGCGCGATGAGCTTTCGCGGTCGATCGAGAAGTTGCAACTGGGCTCGCAGTCCAAGCCCTACTTTATTTCCTACCTGGTACGGGACACCACGACAACGGAAGCGTCAGCGACTTTCGGGAGCCTGTCAAGCAGCGACAAGCAGCGCACGCGCACGCTTGTGGTCATGGTGCGAGTCGGCGACTACTCGCTGGACAACACGAATTTTGTTTCCATGCGCTTCGGCTTCGGACGCATGGGCATGGTGCGCATGTCGGCGGGCGGCGTGCCGCTTCCGCTGGAGGACGATTACAAGGAGATCCGGAGACAGATCTGGCTGGCCACGGACGCCGCTTATAAGAATGCTCTCGAAGATCTCTCCGGGAAGCGGGCGGCGCTCCAGGTCCAGACGCGCGGGGAGGATATCCCCGACTTCACCCGAGAGGAACCCGCAACAATCACTGACGAGATGCCGCCTGCCTATCTGAACGGCGCTGAGGCAGAAGCTTTGGTGCGCGACCTTTCTGCGCTCTTCAAACAAATGCCCGACGTCTTCTCGTCCTCTGCCCACCTGGAAGTGATCAACAATGACATTCGCTACGTCAACAGCGAAGGCAGCTCATTTACGCGCCTGGAACCTGGGGTCATGCTGACGGCAATAGCGAAAAGCCAAGCTGGGGACGGCATGCCGCTCGAGGACTTCGTCGAGGCATACGGCCGTTCGATGCAGGACCTTCCCAAGACCGCACTGGCTGACCGCATCCGGCAGATTGGAGCGCGTCTTAAGCAGTTGCACGAAGCGCCGCTGGTGGACCAATACAGCGGCCCGGTGCTGGTTGAAGGACAAGCGGCCGCCGAGCTCTTTAGCCGTCTGTTGGCGCCCAGACTGCTGGCCGTGCGCCGCCCCATTTCCGATAATCCTCAGCTTGGAATGTTCTTCTCACAGCA
>QHZK01000020.1 GCA_003224635.1 Acidobacteriota bacterium
CTCTCCCACTTCCCGCCCACCGACATCATGGCAGTGTTGATGACTGCGTCGCTCGCTGGATTCCTGCTGATGATTTCGAGTGGAGTCCGGGGCCGCGACGGGATCTAAGACGCGTGATGCGACCTCCCGTCGGCCGCGTGGCGGTGTAAAGCGCCGCCCTTGAGGGCAGCATACGGTGTGTCGGGCAGAAGCCCGGCGCTACGGGAAGTACAAACGTGCCGGGCTGAAGCCCGGCGCTACTAAACAAAAAAAGGGCGGAACTCACGACTTTGATCGTAAGCCCCGCCCTTTGTGAAATCGGCTGAGTGTCTCGCTCAACTACGGGCAGGTAGTGCCCACTGGCGTGAACGGGGTGGCGGTCGGTGTGCCAAAGAGCGTGTTGAGCGCGCAGCCGGCGGCGACTGCGTTCGTATTCGCCGTATTTGCTGCGTCCTTCGCAGCCAAGGCATCGGAGTCAGCCTTATTGGCAGCCGCAGTCGCCGCATTCGAAGCGTCCTTGGCGTCGCTTGCCCTGGACATTGCCAGGCCCGCCAAAACCGCAGCCGTTGCGCCAGCCGCAACCGCAATCCACATCACCGCGCTTGAGCCTCCGCCGCCGTAGGTTTGTGCTCCACCCGCCTGCTGCGGGGACCGCGATACTTTGGCGATGAACTTGGCCGACTGGCCCTGGGGTATCTCCGTTGTCTTTCCGTTGCCCTCAGCGCGCAGCAAGCCCTCCTTGGTGGTCACAATCAGCGTATCACCGGTCATCGCCACTTCACCCAGTGTCTTGAAACCCTTTCCTGGCACGATGGAGAGGTTCCCAATTCGCAAGCGCAGGAGGGCCTGGTCTTCCGCGGGGTGATAGACCGAAGCGCTACCCTTGGACAGGAAGGCTGTCACCTCGCTCGCATCCCGCCCGAATGAGGCCACCGAGTCCTTGCCAAAAACCATTCGGCTCCCGCTACCCACAGTCACGACCGCGGCGCCGTCACGCACTTCGAGGTCATCACCGCTGAAGATCGTGTTGCCGGCAACGAGCGCCTGCCCTCCGAGGCTGGCGTGGGTGGCGCCAGCTACGGACCCAACGATCAGCGAGCCAGCGAACGCGGAGCCCGCCGCGAGCAATCCAAGAACCAGTAGAAATAGTGAGACGCGAACGCTTGTACCTTTTTTCGCCATTACGCAACCCTCCTGCTTGGGGCGGGCGTAGAGAATTCCTTTCGCGCCCGAAACTAAGTCACATAATGTAAATAACTCATGAGTACGTGTCAAGCAATTTTTTGCTCGACCCCCTGGAGAGCAACCGCCGGGGGGCACGAACAGGCTGTTTCCCCTTATGCAAACAAGCATCAACTTCGCCTCAGACCGCGTAACGCTTTTGCTTTTAGGCACTTAACCAGGTTACGCTTGGGGGATGACCCAGAGACCGGGGGCGGTCTCGACGGCAGAACCACTCGTCGTCGCCATGGCGTTCTGCTCTGCGCGGCTTTTTTGAGCCAAGAAACTACCCAACGCAGCTATTCCGTTGTAGCCAGGACATTCTCTGCTGCAGTCTGTTCCAGGGCCGGGACCTTCTGTTCGCCCCCGCCGCGACCCATGCCGTAGTACCGGAACCCTACGCTCTTGGCCTTGGCAATGTCAAAAATGTTCCTGGCATCGACCAGCAGGTCGCCTCGCATGTGTTCCTTGACGCGCCGAAGATCCAAGTTGCGAAACTCATTCCATTCTGTCCCGATCACGACAGCATCCGAACCCTCGACCGCTTCATCGCTGTCGGAACAGAATGTAACGCGGTCGCCCTTCAGGACCCGACGAGCTTGCGCCATCCCCGCAGGATCGAAGAGGCGCAGGCTGCAATTCTCCGCCAGCAGGGCTTCGCAGATTTTGACCGACCGCGATTCGCGCACGTCGTCTGTATTCATCTTGAACGAAAGGCCGAGGATGGCGACCACCTTGCCCTCGAGCGACTCCAGGCCCTTCCTCACTTTATCGACCACACGCAGAAACTGCCGATCGTTGACGGCGACGGCCGCTTCCACCGTCCTGAACTCCTCGCCGTAGCTTCGGGCAGCTTCGATGAGGGCCCGCGTGTCCTTGGGAAAGCAATAGCCGCCGAAGCCCGGGCCAGGATGCAGGAACTTCGGGCCGATTCGACGGTCCAGGCCGAGGCTGTGCGCGATCACGTGCACGTCGGCGTTGGGCCCGACCGCATCGCACAAGTTCGCCAGCTCGTTGACAAACGAAACCTTGAGGGCGAGAAACGCGTTGGCCGCGTACTTGGTGAGCTCAGCGGATTCCCACGTCGTGAAAACGAACGGTGTCTCGATTAGATAAAGGGGCCGATAGATGTCCTTCGCAATCGCCACCGCACGCTCGGAAGCGGTTCCGATCACGATCCGGTTGGGATGAAAGAAGTCCTCCACCGCCGAGCCTTCGCGAAGAAATTCGGGGTTGGAGACCACGTCGAATTCCGAAGCGCCCGTGCCGGGAGATCGAGACGACAACGACTGGCGCATGCGGGCGTTCAAGCTCGCCGCCGTACCCACCGGCACGCTGCTCTTGACGACGACCACTTTATATTCTTCCATGGAGTCCGCAATGAGGTCAGCCGCCGACCAGATCTGGCTGAGGTCGGCCACCCCGTCCTGCCGCATATCGGTGCCGACCGCGACGAAGATCACCAGAGAGTTTCGGATGGAGTGCTTGATGTCGGTTGAAAAACTCAGGCGCCTTCGTTCGACGTTGCGCCGCACGAGATCCTGAAGCCCAGGCTCGAAGATCGGGATCTTACCCTCAGCCAGCGAGTTTATCTTGTCCTTATCGATATCGACGCAGGTTACGATCAAGCCGAAGTCGGCCAGGCCCGCCCCCACGACCAGTCCGACGTATCCAGTGCCCATCACGGTGATATGCATGTCAACACTCTCCTCAGCAGGTCGCCAAAAGAGCGCCCGAACCTGCCATGCTGAGCGAAGCGAGGCATCGCGCAGCGCCCTAAATTAAAGAGCTTCGTCAACCGGATATTGTCGCCTAAGATACCAGTGCTCCGCAATACCGTAATATACCTTGACCCGAGGATTTCAAGCTGAGGATTTCGCCAGCTCAAACTACCGCCGCCCTCAAGCGTCGCGCCCTTCTTGTCTGGCTCTTGTGCGGGAGCCTGGCGCGCTTACTTTCCGTCAACCGAGAACGCAAGCAGCACGTTACCCGCAATGCCGTTCGTGTATCCGGCCTGTACGTAGAGCATTCCGCCCACGATGGCCGGTCCCGAGGCGTTGAGCGATCCGCCCTGGGCTTTGGCGCCGTTGACGGTCTCAAAATCGCGCGCCGCGTCGAAGTCCCAAAGAATCCGCCCATCTCGCGCGTCGTAGGCCCGCAGGTGGCCGTCCAGCGATCCGGAAAACACGATACCTGGGACCACGGTGACCGGCGCCATCTGCGCCGCGCTGCATCCAGCACGGGAGACGCAGGCGGGTTTGGGCGGAGGTGCGTACCAGACTTTCTCCCCGGTGGCGATGCGCAGCGCAAACAGGCCGCCGCCCGCGTCCGCCTTGGTGTCTTGCCAGTCAGAGAGGGGAAAATACGCGATGTTTTCGTCCGAGCCGCCTCCCCACTCGATTCCTCCCAGCGCGCCGCCGCGACCGATGCGAGTCTCCCACACGATTCTGCCTTCGTGGTCAGGATCGAGCCCATACACGACCCCGGACTTCTGCGCTGCAATCAACAGACGCCTGCCGCCGGGCAATGACCGGAGGACGGGAGGCGCCCCAAAATCGAAGTCCTCGCCCGGGTTTTCGGGGCAATTCGACTTGTCCGGCGCGACGCAGGCGATATTCCAGCGGTCGTTCGGAGTCAGTTGCCGAAACCAGCGCATCTTGCCAGACGCCCTGTCGAACGCCATGATCGCATCCGTGTACGGGCTGGGCGGATCGGAATAGCTGTTGCCCGTGGCGACGTAGAGGGCTCCACGCTTGGGATCCGCTGAGGGTGGCGACCACACGGCCGCCCCGGAAGGTCCCCAGAGCTCGGTCCCTACGGCGTTTCTGCGACCGGTCGGCGTCGCGGTCTCCGGTACCGTGTAAGCCTTCCAGATTTGCTTGCCCGATTGCGCGTCAAGAGCCACCACGCTCCCCCGGAACGTACAGCACGGATATTTCGGATCAGTTGCCGAACCTTCTTCCCCCGAAGAAACCGGAACATAAAGTCGGCCGTCGAACAACAGAGGCGATCCGGTAATGCGGGCGGCGGGATGCGAGTCAACACTGGCTTTCCACAGGAGCGACCCGGTGGAAGCGTCCACAGCGTAGACGTTGGCGCTGGTGTCACCGAAATAGGCCATACGGCGGTCAGGCGAGACGGATACAGCCGTCTTTACTGTGGACGGGGCCTTATACGTCCAGTAGATGCAGCCGCTCTGCGCGTCGAGCCCATAGACCGTGCCGTCCTCGCTTCCGACGAACACGCGACCGGCGACCACCGTCGGCTGGCCAAAGGTGGACCAGGCGCCCGGAAAGCCGAAGGCCCACTTCAGCTTGAGCTTGCGGACCGAGTCGCGATCGAGGCCCGCGGCGTTCGCTGGCTGAAACCGGGTGTTGGATGGGTCCACTCCCCAGCCGTTCCACACTGGATCGTTTTCGGGGACGGCCGGCTTTGCGGCGCAGACGCCGGAACCGCGGGGAACACTCGAGGCTGGAGCGTCGGCGGTGGGAGCATTCGAGCCCGCCAGGTATTCGGCCACGAGGGCGCGCTCGGGTGCGCTGAGGAGGTCGCCCTGAGGTTTCATGGCGCCCGACTCAAGGGCTCGGAGGACCGAGCCACGGGACATCTGGCGGAGCACCTCGGGCAGCGGGGCGCGAGTGCCGCTGTTCGCCCGATGGCAGGTCGCGCACTTGTGCTCGAAGATGTCGGCGCCCTGCGGGCTCTCGGCCCAGCTTGCCGAAACCGCGAGAATCAGCGCCAACGCACTGCGCGCCAAGTCGGCGCGTATCAGATAATAAGGCTCCCTGCGTCGCATCCGGACCCCTTAGTGCGCGTTCAGCGAAGATGAGCACAAATTCCCCGCTGCCCTATTGGACGCTCGACAAGGCTTGCCGGGTTGCGACCGGGCTTGTGACACGCATGTTGAAAGACCGGAATGTTAGAGCAGCATTCCAAGCAACGCGCTCCCGGTTCGGTTATACTCTATCGAGGTGAGCGTATGGGAAGCCAGTCAGTAATGGCAAGGGTAGGCGAAAAATATCAGACAGCTCGGATCACCGGACGCCGGGACTATGCCCCGGACCTGTGGTCCATACGGATCAGGCCGGAGCAAAAGCTGCTGTTCAAACCGGGCCAGTACGCGACCATCGGAGTCGAGCGCGACGGGCGCGTGATCGAGCGGCCCTACTCGATTGTCTCGAGCCCGGCGGAAGATGAGATTGAATTCTTCTTCGAGCTCGTGCCCGGGGGCGGGCTCACGCCCCTTCTCTACAACCTCCCGGCGGGTGAGGCGCTTTTGATGCGCCGGCAGGCCAAAGGACTGTTTACCCTCGACGCCAAGAGCGGCCACACGCGCCACTACCTGGTCAGCACGGTCACTGGCGTCGCTCCCTACGTCAGCATGGCGCGGACGCTGGCGCAGGAGGCCGAAGCGGGAAAACCCGTCAGCCAGAAATTGGTGATGCTGCAGGCAGCGAGCCGCTCCTGGGAATTTGCTTACCGGGAGGAGCTCGAGGCTCTCGCCAAGAAGTTCCACTGGCTGTGCTACGTTCCCGCGATCAGCCGCCCCTGGGAGGACCCGGCCTGGAAGGGCGAGGTTGGCCGCGCGGAAGACGTGCTCAGAAAATATCTGGACTCGCTCGGACTTGAGCCGTCGGATACCACGGCTTACCTCTGCGGCCACCCTAAAATGATCGCCAATTCCAAAGGAATCCTCCAGCGGCGCGGCTTCCCCAAAGAATTCATCCGTGAAGAAGTATATTGGGTGCCGAAGAAGTGATTCTGGATTTTAGATTTTGGACCTGAAAGACCGCGCTGAGAGGGGGAGCCCCGTCAAATAATAAGCGGCTCTTGTGCACTCGATGATGCTTCAATGTCCCCTTCAAAGTTCACAGAGCTCACCAAGTTCACCCCGCCGCCCTCATCACCGGAAACCCCATATTTTTCGTAGAGGCGCGCGAGCCTTGCTTCCTCCGTGGCAGAAATGCCGCACTTGCCTTCGTCCACTTCGTCTTGATCCCCAGCTTGCGCCGCACCATGCGCCCGATCCAGAGCGATGCGAGCTTTCTACGACCAGGTAGAGAGAGGCGCCTTTTTTATGCTCCCGCTGTCCGGGTCGGTGCATGTCCGAGCTGTGTTAGCAGGGTGAGCTGGTCATAGTAAGCGCCCCCTGAAATCACACGCCCGCTCGCATCAAACTTGCAGATTTCGCAAAACGGCAAGGACATCCGACGCCCGCTCGGCGCAAATGAACCAAACGGCCCGTCGTTCGTCCCCTCGACGGTAAACTCGGCGATGACTGTGTCGCCCGCATCGAGGTAGCGAGGATTGGTGATTTTTCCGTCCGAGAAAGTTTTGGCCCAAGCGATCACCCAGTCTTTGAATTCGCTTCGACTCTTAAAGCGCAAGTTCCGTGCATGGTCGGTGTAGGAAACGTTTTCTGTCATTGTACTCACTGTCCCATCGAAGTTGCGCCGGTTCCAGCTCTCGTGAGCCGCGCGCAATGTGTCCACATTCTTGGATGCCATCGGCCGCCTCCTTGCCTTACTCAAGAATTGTTGGGCACCCACTATACGCCTGCTTACTGAGATGGGCAACTGGTCGACTTCAAAACGGACCGCGAGTTGGAGAGCCGTTTGGAGGGCTACCGGAAGCAGGTCGCCCTTTATCGCGATGCGATTTGGCGGGCCACCGGTCAGGAAGCCCAAGCGTTCCTCGTAAGGGTTTAGCAGATATTTCTTCTTCATCTGACCTTCTCCCAGAGCCTTCCGCCCTTGTATACTTATTAATAAATGGGGAACTGAGAGATGCAACTCAGGCGGGTTCACTAACAAATAGTACACGCAAAAGTCCGGCCCAGAACTTCGTGCGCAAAAAGCCGTTGAGAACAGTTAGGGAATCAGTCGACACGCCTCCAGGCGCTGCTGAACACAGGAGAGATTGGACCGGAATGAGGAATTGTGGGGTTCAAGCTTCACAGCGTTCTCCAGCTCCAGAGATGCGCTATGGAAGTCTTTCGTCTCAGCCAGCGCGACGGCCAGCACATTGTGGGCGCGGGCATCGTCGGGAGAAAGACGCAGCGCCTCTCGCAGAGGGCCAACCGCATCACGGGGCTGCCCCTCGGCGAGGAGCGCTTGCCCCAGCGCGTAGTACACGCTCGCGTCCTCCGGATTCAAACGCAAAGAAGTGCGCAACCTGTCGATTGCTTCCTCGAGCCGGTTCTGGATCAGGAGTGCGAGGCCGTAATTGTACTGGGCCGCCGCATCGTTAGGGTTGAGACGAGTGGATTCCCCAAGTTTGGCTGCGGCCTCGGGTATGTGTCCGGCCCGGAGAAGCTCGGTTCCCGTTATGGTTAATTGTTTCGCCACCGCGGTGTCCCGTTCTCTCTGACTCATATCCTGAGCTGCGCGCAGCTCAAGGCTTCCTTCATTGTGCTCTCCTGACTTATTCAGGGCTTGGCCGAGCAGCAAGTGGACGGCCGGGTCGCGAGGCATCAAAGCGACAGCGCGGCGAAACTCCCCGATGGCCGAGTCGAGCTTCCCTTGATTGCGGAGGGCGATTCCGAGATCACGGTGGCTCTCTCCCGACTGGGGATCCAAGTCGAGAGCGCGCCGCAGCTCCCGCTCAGCGGCTGGGAAATCGTAGACCTTCAGATACGTGGAGCCTAACGCTTCGTGAGTGACGGCATCGGCAGAGTCGAGATCGCTCGCCGTCTTGAGTTCTTTGAGCGCCCCGTGCGGATCGTCGGCCTCGGTCAATAGGATGCCGAGATCGCGATGGACAGCCGCGTTGCCGGGCTCCAGGGAGGATGCTTTCCTCAAAGCCTCCACGGCTTCGGCCGAACGGTGCAATCCGTGCATGGCCAGTCCCAAATTGACGTAGATGGGCGCATCATTCGGCCGGAGCTTGGCCGCCTGTTCGAGCACCCGCACCGCGCCCTCGTAGTCTTTTTGCTTCCGCAGAGCCGCGCCGAGGTTGTTGAGGGCGGCGCCGTTTTGAGGATCCGCCTCAACCGCTTTCCGAAACTTGTACGTTGCCTCCACCAGCCGCCCTTGGTCTAAGAGCTCCAAGCCCTCGTCGTTCAGGCCGGACGCGAGCCGAGTATTATCCGCCTGCCCCAGCCACATCGAGCTCAGCAGAAGGCCCTGCACCATGATGCGCCGACGATGTGTCATTGGAGTCTCACGGAGCGCGTCTTGATGCGCCCGACCAGAGGTAGGCTGCGGCGTCAAACAAGAAAAGAGCCGTCCCTTACCGAGAGACCCAGGGAGAAGATCAGCCTGTGGTCTGGGTCCATTACTTCTGGTCGTCGTTCGATGGTCTTGCCCGGAGTTTTGAAAGCTGTGGGGCGCAGCCTTGAAGACGCCTTTCAACGCAGGCGAGGTTCTCCCCGAGCAGCGCGTCGTCAGCTTCCAGGCGGCAGGCAGTGTGCAGTTCGGCGGCCGCCCGCGAAAACTGGTTCGTCCTGGCCAGCGCAACCGCCAGCGTGTTGTGAACATAGGGATCGCTCGGCAGCAGCCGAGCCGCTCTTTCCAGGTGTCTCGTGGCCTCTCGCACGCGTTCCTGGGCCAGAAGCGCACGTCCCAGATAGTAATGAGTGTCGGGATCGTCAGGTTGCGTCTGCAACGCGATATCGAACTGGGTGACGGCGTCGTCCAGCTTGTTTTGGAGAAGGAGCGCAAGGCCATAGTTAAACCGGGCAAGCGGGTCTTTCGGGTCAAGCCGAATAGACTGGCGGAGCCGTTCGGCAGCCTGTTCGAATTGGCTGTTTTCGAGCAAGGCGGTGGCCTCGTTATTGTACGCTTTGGCCAACGACGTATCCTTCTCGCGCCGGCTCTTGAGCTGGGCAGAATCTACCAAGGCGGACGCCTGGCTGGAGCGTCCCGCCTTCCGCAGGGCCCGGGCCAACATCAGGCGGGAGGATTCGTCGCCCGGAAGCAGCCGGACGGCCCTTTGAAATTCTACAATGGCCTCGTCGAGCTTACCTTGCCGGCTGAACACGAGTCCCAAGTCCCTGTGAGCCTCTCCAGAGCGAGGGTCGATGCGGATGGCCTGTCGCAGTTCGGCCTGGGCTGTCGCCCAATCATCCTCCTTGAGGGCCAGTGAGCCCAGCGCCCGGTGGAACGTCGCATTGCCGGACTCGAGCTGAATCGCTTCCCGAAACTCCGCCGCGGCGCGGTCAAACTTTCCCACCGCCCGGTACAGCTCGCCCAACTCACCGTGCAGCGACGCCTGCCGAGGATTGCAACGAAGCGCCGCACGATACTCGTCCAGACCCTCTGAGGTCCGCTTCTCGCGCGCGAGCAGACGTCCCAGGGCGGCATGGGCCTCGGCAGGACAAGGCGCGGCGGAAATCGCGCCGCGCAGTTCCCGCTCCGCCTGGTCCTCCTCGCCGGTTTCCATCAGCAACACACCCAAGTGGCGTCGGATTTCGCTGCTTCCAGGATCGAGCGACAATGCACTTCTCATCTCCAGGACGGCGTCGTGGGGGCGACCTGACCGGCGAAGGGCCAGCGCCAGGTTGCTATGGAGTTTAGGATTGTCGGGGTCCAATCGCAGGGCGCGATGGAACACCGCTAACGATCCCCGAGCGTCTCCCTCTTTCCCCATAGCAACCGCAAGGTTGTTGAGGGCTTCGATATTGCCCGGGTCGAGCGCAATCGCCAGACGGAATTTCTCGACCGCCATCCCGATCTGCCCGCGGTCCATCAGCCTCAGCCCTTCCGCGTTGATGCGATACGACTGGGCGGGATCGGATTTGCGGGAAGACGGGCTTTCGAACCCCAGCGAACTTCCGAAGAGTCGTTTGTGGTGCGATGAAGAATAAAAGATTAGGGCTGCGAAGAGAACGATAAGAGGCCGGCCGGAGAACTGCTTACTTCGCCGCTCGGATGAAAGCATCGCTGAAATCTTACCCTCAGTCGACGTCGGAACCAAGCCTCAAGGGGCAGCCTCAGAGACCATCTCCGATATGTCCGGCCACACGCGATGGCTTCTCAAAACGGACGATTCAAATGCTTCAGCGCCTCCCCTCTTTTCTCGACAGCTCAGAAGATGAACTTCAAGGCGAATTGAAGAATGCGCGGAGAGCCGGCCGAGAAAATCTGACCTTTAGTACCACTCGTAGCGTTGTTATCCGGCATCCCGAAATTGACATTGTTGAATATATTGAAGAACTCGGCGCGGAATTGCACCGAGGTCTTCTCCGTGGTCTTTGTGGTCTTAAGGAGGCCGAAGTCGGCGTTGAAGAATTTGGGGCCTCGCAGGATGTTCTTCCCCGAATTCCCAAATGTGCCGATGGTGTTCGTCATGAACTGAGAGGTGTCGAACCACTTCAAAATCATCTGCCCGTGGGGCCGGCCCGAGCCGAGTTGGACGGAACGAATGCTGTTTCCGATGAAGTCCGCCCGATCCCTGCCCACGCCACTGAGCGAGTTGTCTTCGCCGCTGTAGACGGAGAAGGGGAAGCCTCCTCTCCAAGTCCAGATGCTGTTCAACTCCCAGCCCCCCAGAACTCTGGCAGCGACCCCGGAAAAATTTCCGGAAGGTATCTGCCAAACATTTGAGAGTTTGAAATTGTGCGAAATGTCATCGTTGGACTTCCCGTAGTCGAATTTCCTGTCGAAGGGATTGGTCCAGTTGATGTCATCGATCGTCTTCGACCAGGTGTAGTTAGCGAGCACGGAGAGGCCATGAGAAAAGCGCCTTTCGACGTTCAACTGTAGCGCCTCATGGTGAGAATTGTTCACCGAGGTGACTTGCCCAATGGTGCTGAAGTCGTCCGGGTACAGACGTCGTTGCTGGGTGTTCAAGTTAGTTGCTCCCGGTCCGTAGATCGCCGGATTGAACTCTCGATCGGCTTTGTAGTCTCCATTCAAATGCGAAGCTTTGTTTCCGACATACGACGCTCTCACCACCCAGTCCTTCGCGAGTTGCCGTTCCAGCGTCAAATTCCAGGTTCCCACTTGGGGAAGGACAAAGTCCTTCTGGAAGAGTCCGTAGACAGCGACCGGCGTCAAGAATGTCGCCTCGGGTCCGGGGAGCTTGGGGCCGTATTGAGCGGGGAAGGGATTGGGCAGCCCCTGGAACCCGTACGGATCGACGAAATCCGAAGGCAGGAAGTCGAAGCGCGGCGCAAACGGGGCCACGTCCACCATCACGTTGTACCAATGACTATCCATTCCCGTATAGTAGTATCCGAGCCCGCCTCGCAAACTTGTCCTGCCGTCCTCGGTCAGCTTGTAAGCGAAGCCCAGGCGTGGTCCGAAGTTGCCCAGATTGTTGTACGACCCTCCTGGCGGGCAACCCGGATCGTGATTGCTGCCGCCATAAACGAGACCCGATGGCGCATTCGGATAGCGCTTAGACTGCTGGCCAGGGTTGAAACAGACGGTTCGCCCTTGTTCTTCGAAGAAGGGGAAGTAGGGATCCCACCGCAGCCCGATTTGAGCCGTAAGGCGCCGGCTCACCCGCCAATTATCTTGCGCGTAGGCGCTGACTTCCCGCCCGCGAAGGGTCGAGAATTCTCCGCCCCCTTGCAGGAACTCTGACACGCGCCCTAGGAAGAAATCAGTCAGGTCATCGCCCGACAGGCTGTTGTAAAAATCAAATTCACCCGACATGGTGAAAGTGTTGACCAAGTGCTTCTTGACGTGAAGGAATTCCCCGCCAAACTTCAGCTCGTGCGATCCTTTCACCAGGGTGACATTCTCACGAATCGTCCACTCGCCACGATCAAAGTCGCCTTTGTGGTTGGTGTTGAAGGCGAAATAGCTGCCCACCCAGACGGACATCTCGGGCGGAGTTGGAGCGGCAATTTTGATGCCGGCATCCGCGAAACTAAAAGGCGCGCCTGACAGTGAGCCGCCTCTCTGCCGAGCCAAACCGAACCACGTGTTCAGAAGCAGGTTGGGTGAGGCGGTGAAGGTGTGGTTGATCCCGATGTTCTGCACGCGCACCTGGTTGCCGTTGGCGTCGGCCGCCAGGATATTGTCCTTGGCAACGAAAGGCGGGTGTTTGAAATTCGTCCAGTAATACCGCCCGCTTATCTGGTGTTTGCTCCGGGCGTAGTCGATCTTGGTCATCCACTGGTCCTCGTTTTCGCGGATGCTCGGACCGGCGAAGGTCAACTGATGCTCCGGACCGTTAGGCTTCGGAATGAGATTGAGAAAATACACTGCCGGCAGACTGAACCGAGCGGGGTCAATAAAGTTGTTCGGAAAGGGTGTGCCCGTGTCCGGATCGCGGACTTGCACGCCGGGATTTGCCGGCGTACTCATGCAATTCCCGCTCGCATCGAAACCCGGAGGGCACAAGTCCGAGAAGTCGCCGTTGCGCTCCGCCGCGGTAGGGACTTGGGCGATCACACCTTGCGCCGCGCTCCGGGTGCGTGTCCCCTGATAGGTGCCGAAATAGAAAAGTTTGTCCTTCCGGATCGGCCCGCCGATGCTGCCGCCGAACTGATTGCGTTTGAGGGTATCCTGGGTGGGCGCAAAGAAGTTGCGCGCGTTCAGGGATCCATTCCTGAGAAATTCGAAACCGTCGCCGTGGATCGCATTGGTCCCTGACTTAGTCACGATGTTGACCACGCCACCCGAAGCCCCACCGAATTCAGCCGACATGTTTTCCCGCTGCAAAGTAAACTCCTGGACGGCATCGGGGTTTGGGAATGGCAGGTTCATGTTCAAGTAGGTGTCGTTGTGAGGCGCCCCGTCGAGTTGGTAGTTAACCTGACCGGGCCCGGCTCCGTTCACGGAGGCTTGCTGCTCTCCCGGGTAAACGCCGCCGTGGCAGCCCAGGCCACAGTAGTTGTCGGTTACATCGACAGTTCCGGCGGCCAGGAAGACCAGCGACTGCGCCTGCCTGCCATTAAGCGGCAAATCGGCCACGCGCCTTTGGTCCACGAGTTGTCCCACCGTGGCGTCACGGTTGACTACCAGCTCGGCATTGGCCGTCACCGTGATTTCCTCTGTCGCTTGCCCCACTTTCAGGGTAACCGGCACTGACGCTGCCTGGTTTAGCGTCAGCTCGATGCCATCCTGCACGTAGGTTGCAAATCCCGCTTTCTCAACGGTCAAGCGATAGGTGCCCACGGGCAAACTGGAGAAGAGAAATCCGCCGTCGCTGGCGCTTTCGACTGATCGCGTAAGGGCCGTGTCTTTATTGCGAACCCCCACTTTGGCGTTTGGTACTGCTGCGCCCGAAGGGTCTATCACGGTGCCACCCAGGCTGGCGGTTGTAAATTGCGCCACTAACGGCGGGCTCGACAGGAGCACAACTCCCACCAGCGCCACCGCGACCGTACTTAGCGTTCGCGTGATCTGCGTTTGAGAGAACTGCGAGGCAGGACGGGAAAGAAGTCGCATCGTTCACCTCCTCAAGAACGCTAACGGGCTCTAAGGCATTCAGTCGTTATTGTCAGTCGTGAAGTGACGCTGGTTGCAATCTGGAGAGAGGCATGAGAAACGGGAGTGGGCTATCCTCTCGTGTGAGGCAAACTCCCCTCAGCCACCCCGCGGCCTCACGCGGCCTATTCTTCCGCAAACGCTGTACCGTACTCAACCTTCTGGCGGTTGTCAAGGCCTCCCCAAAGGCCGAAGAAGCCCGGGCCGCGCAGAATGTTCCTGCCGGAGTTGCCAAACGTCCCGTCCGCGTTCGGAGCAAAGACCAGAGGGTGAAGTATTGCTGGATCAACTGACCGTGCGACCTGCCGGGATCGAGCTCGGCTTGGCTGAAGCTCGTTCCGATAAAGTCAGCGCGAGAAAATCGCGGATGCGTTGCGCGCTGGTCCCGTGTTCGTCACCAAAGACGCGACGCTGCGTCGACTGGCCGTCGACGCCTGGAGGCGAATATCGCGTTCTTCGTAAGGCTCGAGCCAATGGACCTGTCCTCTTCGTGTGCGCGCCAATTTCTAATCGTCCGGCCCGCCCGGCTGCTTCACTGAGTCGCCGATCCACTGCAAATAGTCCTCGGAGCCGTCGATGATGGGCAAACAAATGATTTCCGGGGTCGTGTAAGTGTGGAGGTTCGAGACGGTTGCTTTGATCTCCTCGAACAGTTCCCGGGAGCTCTTGATGACCAGCAGGAACTCTTTGTCCTCGGCTACTTTGCCTTGCCAGCGATAGATTGATTGCGCCGGTGCGGTGATATTGACGCACGCCGCAAGCCGGGCGTCCACAAGGTGCTTCGCGATCTTCTTCGACTCGCGGAGGCTCGAGGCCGTCACGAGGACCACAATTTTGTCAGTCACCGCCCCTCCTGACGAGCCACAGTGATGAGAGGGTCAGGTTTAGCTACTGTGGGCTGCTCGACTGGCGGATCGAGTTCTCTAAGGTCGTATCAAGTCGTTCCAACTGATCTTGGAGTTCGCTGAGCTTCGCCCGCTCGACCCGCACTTCGTCTTCACACTCTGTCTCTTTTGTTTGCCGGTCTTGCTCTTCGCTCGCCGACGGTTCGAGGTTCGCCCTGAGTTGGGCGAGCGCGTCTTCAATCGCTTTCCGGTCGGTCGG
>QHZK01000370.1 GCA_003224635.1 Acidobacteriota bacterium
CAACGCCGAGCAGCCTCGGAAAGACCACGGGGACCTTCGGGGGTTGACCGAGTCGGTGCTCGAGAAAGGCGTGCTCGAGCCGCTCCTGGTGCGCCATCTTCCGGAGTCCGGGAAATACCTGATCATCTCCGGCGAGCGCCGCTTCCACGCTGCCCGCAACGCCGGGCTGCGGGAGGTGCCTTGCATTGAGAAGGACGTCGACGACGCGGAGACCCTCGAACTGGCCCTGGTCGAAAACCTCCAGCGCAAAGACCTGACCCCGTTCGAGGAGGCCGACGGAGTGCAGGCGCTCGGCGAGCGGTTCGGAATGACCCACGAGGAGATCGCCCGCAAGATCGGCAAAGCGCGCTCTTCGATCACTGAGCTGCTCGGCTTGCGGTCGATTCCCGACGGCATCAAGGCGCTGTGCATCGAGCAGGGCGTGCTCTCGAAGTCCCAGTTGCTTCAGGTCGCCCGCCAGGAGCAGGAAGACAAGATGCGAGACCTCGTCCGGCGGTTCGCCCTGGGGCTTGTCAACCGCGAGCAGGCCCGGGAGGAGCGCCAGCCCGACCGCCGGCCCCGGAACGCGATCTTTCGCTTCGTCTCTCCCGCCAAGGAATTCCATCTGGTCCTCAAGTTTCGCAAAAGCAGCGTCCACCGCGCCGAGGTGATCCAGACACTGCGCCGCATCATCGAGACGCTGGAAAAGAGTGAAGAGTGAGCTCGGAGTTTCTCGGTTCGGAGTTCGGAGTCTTGCGAACGGATGAACTCCGAACCGGATAACTCCGAACTCAGATTGTCGCTCGTCGCCGGCCTCACTCCCTTGTCAGTTCCCGCTTGCCACTCATCACTGCTCTTCGTCTACGGCACGCTGCGGCGAGGCGGCGAACGTTACAGTCTGCTCGAGCGCCTGGGAGCCGCGTACGTGGGGAAGGGAAGCGTCGCGGGCGAGCTCTATGACCTGGGCGCTTATCCCGGCGCGCTGAAATCGAGGAGCAAGTCGGCCCGCGTCGTCGGAGAAGTTTACCATCTCCCTGACACAACTCAGGCCCTCCGAAGCCTCGACGAGTACGAAGGAGTTTTCGATTCGTCCGCTGCGAGCCTCTACGCACGCGAGATTACCCAGGTTACACTGGAGAATGGAGAACGCTTGGACGCCTGGATTTACTGGTTGAGTCGTGCGCCACAGCGAGTGCGGCGCATTGAGTCGGGCGATTACGCGAGACGATAAGCGTCCTCCGGGAAGGGCGGGGTTTTAACCCCGCCGTTAAGAGGACCCTCACCCACCGCTTCGCGGTCCCCCCTCTCCCTCAGGGAGAGGGGCCGGGGGTGAGGGGATGTTCCTTTCGACGGGTCTAAAGACCCGCCCTTCCGCAGCGCCGCTGGAACGCGGGAGACTGGGGTCTTGGATGGAGCTGACGCCGGCTCAGGCCGCAGTACTCGAAAGGTTCCTGAAGGCCGGGTTCAAGTTCGTAACCCTGGAACACGTGGAGCGCTATCTGGCGATCGAGAAAGACGGGTTCGTCGCTCTGCTCGACCCGTCCGACGACCGGCTGAATCTGTTTGGCCAAGCGGGGTATCGAATGGGGAGGGGCATCGGGATGCTGGTCGAGAGCAGGGCAGGGAAGTCGTTCGTGTGGAAGAGCGAATCAGTGCCTGCTACGCCGCAGCTCGTCGCGGCTTACGAGGAGTTCAAGGCCGAAGTGAGGGGGCTCCTCCAGCCGAGTCGGCAGTAGGCAGAGGGCAGAAAGCAGAGGGCAGAAAGCAGAAAGCAGAAGGCAGAAAGCAGAAGGCATGGCTCTTTTCCCTGCCTACTGCTTCACTGCGGACTGCATACTGCTTCACTGCCGACTTCCGAGGGGGGAGCTGACCGCGAATGACAGAGTTGCTGGACGTTCTGATCGTGGGCGGCGGGCCGACGGGGCTCGCGTGCGGGATTGAAGCCGCTCGCGCCAGTCTGAAGCTGCTGATTGTCGAGAAGGGCTGTCTCGTCAATTCGCTTTACAGCTATCCCGCCAACATGACCTTCTTTACCACGCGGGAGAGGCTCGAAATCGGCGACATTCCCTTCGCCAGCATCAACGTGAAGCCCACGCGGGCGGAGGCGCTCGAGTACTATCGACGCGTGGCGGACTTTTACCACCTGCCCGTCCATTATCAGGAACGCGTGATGGCGATCCGCCAAACAGGCGCGCGACAGGAGCCCACGTCGTCAGGAAACAACCCAGCGCCATCGCTGGCGGCAGGCGCTGACGGGAGCTTCGAAGTTGAAGCCGAGGCTGCCGACGGAAAGCGCCGCAGCTACCTGGCGCGAAAGGTGATCATCGCTACTGGGTACTATGACCTGCCCAACGCGCTCGGCATTCCCGGCGAAGACCTGCCCAAGGTCTCGCATTACGCGATAGAAGGCCACGCATTTTTCCAGCGTAAGGTGGCGGTGATCGGCGGAGCAAACTCGGCTGCAGTCACCTCGCTCGACCTCTACCGGCATGGCGCCGAGACGACCATCATTTACCGGAGGCCGGAGCTGAGCCGGCACATCAAGTACTGGATCAGGCCTGACCTCGAGAACCGGATCAAGGAAGGGTCGATCAAGGCTTACTTCGAGTCCGAAGTGAAGGAGATTGCCGACGATTGGATTTGCGTTCAAAACGCGAAGGGTGAGACGATTCGCCTGCAAAATGACTTTGTCTTGGCGCTGACGGGCTACCATCCGGACGTTGATTTGCTGCGGAGCACCGGGGTCGAGGTTGACCCCAAGAGCTACCGTCCCGCCTGTAACTCGAAGACCCTCGAGAGCAATGTGCCCGGTCTCTACCTGGCTGGAGTCGTGGTCTCCGGCCGGCACACCAACGAAATCTTCATCGAGAACGGACGCTTTCACGGCAAGCAGATCGTTGCGGACATCAAGAAGAAGCTCGCGGATCGACATGAGGCTTAACGTCGACTCTCATTTCGACGACTCAGCCGGTGGCGTGATCTTCCTGGCCGTGGCGGCGCGGTTAAGAACGAAGCTGAGCTCAGTCCCTTGGGGGACGACGATATCCTGATGACGCTTCAAGAGGCGGTGGGCCAGCGCCGCGCCCGCACCAATGGCCGCGCCATAAAGAGCGCCGGTACCGCCGTCGGCGATCCCGCCGACTCCGGCGCCGGCCCCCGCGCCGATCCCCGCTTCCTCCGCAGTGGTTTTCTTGCTCTTGCCTTTCCCTTTCAGCGTGCCTTCCTCATCCACCACCTTGACGTCGGGAGCTCCCTCGGCGCCCTCGAGCGCGGCGGAAATCAAGTACTGCGCTCCGCCCGGGACCGAGATCTTTTCTGGCGTGAGCCGCATTTCGGCGACTCCCTTGGCGCGCCCGGGCGGCCTTACAAAGGAGACGCGCCCTTCCACCATGCTGCCTCCGGGAACCACCTCCTCACCCTTATTGAAAATCGGCTCGGTCACCTCGGCGGTGAACCGGTCCCCGGTCTCGGTGGTCCGCGAGCTGAGGTTGGTCGTGAGGCGAACGCGAAGCGTGGTCCCTGCTGGGAGCGTAAACGTGTCATCCGCCGAGGCCAACGGGGCAAGGAATGCGATTGCTGCCAGGCCAAGTATCGTTCTTAAATTTAAGACAGGTCTTCTCATAGCGACTCCTTTCGCCCGCTGATATGATGCCGCGAACTCAGCGTCCGTTGCTGCCCCCAAACGCCGTCGCAATCGTGGCCTAAACTACGCAATTTGACCCGACACTCGCCTCATCCTATACTAGACTGAGAGGTGTTATGCCGAACATCATCCGCGAGATCGCTGATTCAGCGGCGGCGCTGGCCAAAGGATTCACGGTCACCTTCAAGAACCTGCTGGGCCCGACGGTTACGGAGAATTACCCCGCCGAGCCGGTCCACTTCGAGGACCGCTATCGAGGCATCCACATCCTGCGGCGCGACGAAAATGGCCTCGAGAAGTGCGTCGCCTGCTTCCTCTGCGCCGCGGCGTGCCCGGCGAACTGCATTTACATCGAGGCCGCCGAGAACACCGCGGAGAACCGCATCAGCGCGGCCGAGCGCTACGCCAAGGTCTACAGCATCGACTACAATCGATGCATCTTCTGCCGCTACTGCGTGGAGGCGTGCCCGTGCGACGCCATCACCCACGGCCAGGGCTTTGAGATTGCCGCCTACGACACCAACGCGCTCGTCTGGCGCAAGGAGCAACTGCTCGAGCCCGCGCCGGCTCCGCCCGAGCCGCACGACCGTCCCCCGCGCGTGCTTCCCAACCAGGTCCCGAACCCGAATCAGGGCTTGCCTACGAGCCGCTAACCCCTTACGGTCGATCCAATTGCAGGTACGCGCGAAGCTCGGGATCGGAGCGCACTTTCCAGATGTGGCCGTCGATCCAGTAGTGCAAGAGGCCGGGCGCGGCGAAG
>QHZK01000371.1 GCA_003224635.1 Acidobacteriota bacterium
CGTGTCGCACCGCGACGCCCGGTCTTTGATGTATCTCGCCCACACCGTCAAGGGCGCGGTGGGCAATTTCGCCGCCGCTGCAGCCGTGGAGGCAGCGGGGAGACTGGAAATGATGGGTGGCGACAACGACTTCATCCACGCCGAAGAGGCTTGCCGTAAACTCGAAGAAACCTTGGAAGGCGTCAGGACGGCGCTCGAGGCGCTCGAAGGGCAGGTGACCAGTGAAGCGCGAAAGTAGCCGCCCCTGAACCCCCAAAAATAATCGCATTGCCAAAGCAAAATCGGGAATTATGCCCGGGAATAATTTCCCCAAAATCGCCGAAAATGTTAAAATCCTGGCGAGTCGGGAAACTTCCCGCTAGGAGGTGCCGCCGTGAAGAAATTCATGGCATACCTAGTGAAAGAATCCCGTCACCAGGAGTGCAGATAGCGTCGGGAATCACAACCCTGACAACGCCAGGGTATCGCTATCATGCCGCAGGAGCGCCTACTCTAGAGCCTATGCATCTTGGCGCACGCTGGTAGTGGTAAGCACGCCTAACAGCTGATTACCTCACTGGTGCGCTCGACATTGAGCCATCGCAAGGTGACTTTGACCTCTTGGCAACCGTTGTCGTCGGGTAGAAGATTCCCCTTGATGCGCTGACGAGCATTTAAGGAAGTCTTCCCCGGTCGTTAAGGGGCTGGCGGGGAGATTCCACCAGCCCTCAGAAATTGCTGTTTGCGTAGAGTACATACTTCCGAAATAATTTGTCCCACGCGTCCCATCCGTCCCCACGGCCTCGCCTTTTTGTGATACGGTGTCTCGGTGACCTCCGTTCCTCCAAGGCTTCAACACTGAGGTCGCGGAGATGCTCCGTGCGCTCCGTACTACTAGGTCGGAACTTCGTCGAGAGGCGCGAAGATTCTTTCGCTTGCCACTTGCCACAAGCCACTTGCCACTCCCGGCAAGTTTGGTTGCGGCCTTGTCGTGCTAGGTTTGGTCGCAAGGAGTTACACGGAGCCACGCCGCACGCTCGGCCATCACCCGCCGATCGATGCCACCCTCTCCTGTAGAGGAGTAAGGGGAAAAAGGCGCGGAAAAGGGGCAAAATTTAGGGGAAACAAAGCCACTATCTGGCTTAGAATGAGTAACTTAACTAAAAAATGGCCGGAAAACAAAGCCAATCTTAGCGTGGCGCTGGGCCACGGCGAACCCCTTCCAGGGCAGGCTTCGTTCGCCGCTACAGCCGAAAAACAAAGCCAATTGGTTTGACCGCCGAGAAGGAAATGGCGTTCGGTGCTATAATCACAGCGGATGGGCAGCCTTCCTTCAACCTACCGGGCGCACCGGTGCAGTTTTCACCCGGACCGACTGGACCCCTACCTCCGACTCAGCACGGTCACCGTTTTCGTTCGCGATCAGGAGTCAAGCCTGCGATTCTACCTGGACCAGCTTGGATTCTGCCTGGCCTTCAATGTTCGCCTTCCCTCTGGCGATCGCTGGTTAGCCGTCGCCCCTCCGGACGGCACTGCCCTGCTGGCGCTTGTCGCCCCTAAGCCCGATTCTGAAGAATACAAGCTCATTGGCCGGTCCACTCAGATTGATTTCCTGACCGAAGATGTCTTCGCCAAGTTCGAAGAATGGCGCCGGCGCGGCGTCCGCTTCGAGCATCCACCCGAGATGCAGTCTTGGGGCGCGACGTCCACGAGCTTCGAAGACGTGGACGGGAATTCCTTCACGCTTCTATGCTTTGACGAGATGACTTGGGAAGTCGAGGCGCAACGCCGCGCGCATGTCGAGAGGATGGAATCCGAACGCCGCGCCGCCCAGGAGCTGGAAATCGCCAGGCAGGCGCAGGCAAGACTCTTTCCGCAGACGCAGCCGGCGCTTACGACCCTTGAATATGCGGGTGTTTGCATCCAGGCCCGCCACGTCGGCGGCGATTACTACGACTTTCTCGATCTCGGCCGAGGGCGGCTCGGGCTGATGATCGCCGACGTTTCAGGAAAAGGGACCGCCGCCGCTCTCTTGATGGCCAATCTGCAAGCGCACGTGCACAACCAGTGCGCAACGTACTGGAGCCGCCCGTTCACGCCGTTCGCTTTGGGTCAACCGGAGCGCTTCTTGCGATCCGTGAATGGGCTCTTCTACGAGAACACGAGCGACGACGCTTACGCTACTCTCTTCTTTGGCGAATACGACGACAACGCACAACTGTTGCGGTACGCGAATTGCGGCCACCTCTCCGCCCTCCTCCTCCGGAGCGATAATCACCTCGAGCGTCTCGACGCCACCTGCCCTGTCCTGGGACTCTTCAATGAGTGGCATTGCGACGTCGGCGAACAGCGTCTCCTCCCAGGAGACACGCTCGTACTCTATACCGATGGTGTGACCGAATCGTTCAACGGCGACGGGGAGGAATTCGGAGAGCAACGTTTTATCGAAGCCTTGAGGCGACACCATAACCTTTCTTCGCCGGCCTTGCTCGCCTCCCTGGTAGAAGACGTTCGGCGGTTCAGTCCTCATGAACAACACGACGATATCACCCTGGTCGTTGCCCGGTGCAGAGGCGATTAGCCTATTCTCCGGCGCTCGAAGGCTGCCGTGTATGGGAGCCCCGACCGGCGGTCCCTTCCAGGGCAGGCTTCGACTGCCGCTACAGCGGAATGCGGCACAAGTTACGGTCGCCCAGTACAGCTCAATAGAAGTCGTGTGAGCTCGTTTCCGCCTTGGTAATCGCCAGCGCGCAGAGGCGTTCGGCCCGCACCGAGATTACGTTGTCCTGCTTTTCGAGCTTGCCCTCGACCATCAGGAATTGTTCCTGCACGACGGTCAGCCGGTTCCGCTCAAACACGTCCGGTGTGATGATGGCGTTCGAGATGCCGGTCTCGTCTTCCAGGCTCAGGAAGACAAAACCCTTGGCCGTCCCCGGACGTTGCCGCGCAATCACGCCGCCGGCGATTCGGACGCGCTTGCCGGCAGGTATGCGGACGAGCTCGGCCGCCGCTCGCACGCCTAACGCTTTCATTTCGGCGCGTCGATAGGCCATGGGATGCGGTCCGACGGTCAATCCCGTGCCGCCGAAGTCCGCGACCAGGCGCTCCTCGGGTGTCATGGGCGCCAGAGGTTCGGAGTTCGGAGTTCGGAGTTCGGAGTTTGGAAATCCCGATTCGAACAGCGGCCCCGCCGGCCGGGCGGCGCGCTCGACCTGCCACAACGCATCACGGCGGTGATAGGGCTGGACCGTAGGGGAGAGCCCTTGCGGCCCTCCCGTTTTTTGGTCTTCGGGAGCGCCGTAAAGAGCCTGCCCTGAGCGAAGCGAAGGGCGCTCCCCTACCCAGTTCAATGCGCCGATTTCGGCGAGCATCACCAGCTCCGGCTTTCGCAGCTCGGGCACGCGCCGCCCGAGATCGTCGATCGACGTGAAATGACCGCGGGCGCGTTCGCGGACGATGGCCTGCGCGGCCTCCTGGCGCAGCCCTTTCACGTAGCGCATTCCCAGCCTCACGCAAATTTTGTCTCCCCCCTTCTCGAGCGTACAAGGCCAGTCGGAGTGCGTGACGTCAATCGGCCTGATCCTGAGCCCGTGGCGCTCGGCGTCCTTCACAATCGTCGCCGGGCTGTAAAAGCCCATAGGCTGGTTGTTGAGCAGGGCGGCGGTGAACGCCGCGAGATAATGGCACTTGAGATAAGCGCTGGCATAGGCGAGCAGCGCGAAGCTGGCGGCGTGCGATTCGGGAAAGCCGTAGAGCGCGAACGAGGCGATGGACTGGACGACCTCCTCCTCGGCCGCGCCCGTGATCCCGTTGCGCTCCATGCCGGCGCGCAACTTCTTCTCGATCTCTTTCATGCGCGCCTCCGAGCGTTTGAAGCCCATGGCGCGCCGCAGCTCCTCGGCCTCGCCGCCCGTGAATCCCGCCGCGATCATGGCCATGCGCAGCAGTTGCTCCTGAAATAGCGGAACGCCGAGCGTGCGCTTGAGCACGGGTTCGAGCGAAGGATGGGGATAGGTGACCGGCTCGCGTCCCTGCCGCCGCTTCAGGTACGGGTGCACCATTTTACCCACGATCGGACCCGGGCGGATGATCGCCACCTCGACCACCAGATCGTAGA
>QHZK01000372.1 GCA_003224635.1 Acidobacteriota bacterium
CTCGAAGAGATGCTGCGCTCGGGAATCAACCTGGGCGGAGAGCCCTCCGGCCACGTCATCTTTTCCGACATCTCGCTCGCCGGCGATGGAATCATTACGCTGCTCCAGGTGCTGCGGGTGCTCGCCGAGACGGGACAATCTCTGGGCGAGCTGGTGCAAGGGCTCAAGCAATTTCCGCAGATCATTCGCAACGTGCCGGTGAAGGAGAAGCGCCCGCTCGATTCCATCCCCGAGGTGGCGCGCGCCGTCGCTGAATTCCGGCGCGAGATCGGCGACCGCGGTCGCGCTGTCGTGCGCTACTCGGGGACCGAATCCCTGGCGCGCGTGATGGTGGAGGCGGATGACGCTCGATCGGTCGAGCGTCACGCCGCTCTTATCGCCGAAGCCATCGAGTCTGCGCTCGGGGACAAGTCCGGCGGAACAAAAGGGGTTAGACGGCTCACCTAGCCTAGCCGAACAGGAGGTCGACATGCGAGTTCGGGCGCTGGCGCTTTTCCCGTTCCTGGCCGTCGCGTCGTGGGTGTGGGCAGGGCCTCAGGCCGAGAGCCAGAAGCTGACGGCATCCAGCCTCCCTCAATTCCTGGCCGAGTTTGAAAAGGGCCTGGCGCCGCTCGATTCGGCCTTCGACGACCTGGAGAACGCCAAACTGTCGCTGCTTGACGAGTCGGGCCATCCGCTCGGCCGGCGCAACATTCAGGACCGCCGCAAGACGCTCTCCGATTTGCGCGACACCGTCAAGCAACTCGAGGTCAGCCCGCAGGACCTGGTCCTGACCATGACCCTCTTCAGCCGCGCGGAGCGCCTGGCCGACGACCTCTACGACCTTTCCCAGATCGCCTTCGACAACGACCAGGAGGAGCTGGGCACGCGTCTGGCGGACCTGTTGACCTCGTTCGATCGGAACCAGGATTTGATCGAGTCCTACGCCCTGCGCCTGGCGACCGAAGAAGAGGAGCGTCTGCGCGCGCTGGAAAAGGAAAACCAGGACTTGCAGCAGAAGCTGAAAGAGGCGCAGGCTTCCAAGGCGGAACCCCCCGCGCAACAGTGACTACCCAACTCGCTGGTCTCTTTCCGCATCTTACGCGCAGGTGTATACTGAACGCACAAAAGGGAGGCGTAGAGCCATGCCTATCCGCTGCCGCGTCTTGCGTTTCCGCACCAACTTCCTGAGGTTCACCTTCCCGGTATTCTTGGCGGTCGCCGCCGCTCGAGGGGCCCTCGGCCAGAGCCAGAGCGCCTCGACACCTGTTCCGGCGTCGACCGCCACTCCGGCTCGCGCGGACACGGCCGGCTCAAAGCTGATTGTCCCCAAGGACACGGCGGTCCCGCTGCAACTGAGGAACGCCATCAACTCGCGCACGGCCTACATCGGCCAGGCGATCTACTGCGAGACGATTTACCCGATCACCGTGGGCAACCGCATCGTGATTCCGGTCGGGTCATACGTGAAAGGCGCCGTGACCCAGGTGGTCCGGCCGGGGCGGGTCAAGGGCAGAGCGCAAATCGGCCTCCGGTTTGATTCGCTCACTTTGCCCAACGGGACCACGCACCGGCTGCGCGCCACCCTCTCCGGTTTTGCCGGCAACGGCAAGGAGGGATTCCGCCGCGACGAGTCCAAGGTCGAAGGCGAGTCCTCGAAAGGGCAAGACGCCGCAGTCATCGCCAGCTCAGCGGGCGAGGGCGCGGTCATTGGCGCCATCTCACATGGCGGAAAGGGCGCCGGTATCGGCGGCGCGACGGGCGGCCTGGGCGGGCTCATCTGGGTGCTGGCGACGCGCGGCAAGGATATCGTTCTGCCGTCGGGGACCAACCTGGAACTTGAACTGACGGTGCCGCTCGACTTCGAGCGCGACGAGATTATGGACACTCCGCAGAATTCACCCGAAGGCCCCGCCATCCCTCGCCGCGACCCCGGCCCCAGCCTGTAGCGCAGTTCTTTGCGCCTCAGCGGCTTTGCGTGAAGACGTTATCGAAAGGAATTTACCGCACATGAGCGCGGCTCGCTAGAGAAAGACCACGGACTGCAATCCCGAAATCTCGAACCGCTTGCGGCAACGTGGGTTCTTGCACTGGGCGAAGTCATCGCGGCGCAGCATGTAGGACTGCGCCTTGGCAAAACGTGCGCGGTCCCGTTCGTCGGCGCGGCCCGGCAGCGACTTCTTCTTGGTTCGCACCAGCCAGCGGACTTCGTAAGTCTCGCTCTGTCGGCATTTATCGCAATTGAGGACCGCGGCCTTCACGGTTTCGTTCTCGTCGAAGAAATCGCGCTCATCCATATTTCTATTCTAGCCTCAAGTACCCGGTCTTCGCACCGGAAAATGCGCGCTCCTGAGGTAGCGCCGGGCTTCAGCCCGGCATGTGCGCCGGTTGACCTGAGCGGCGCTCGAAGCCTGTCCTGTAAGGAGCGCCGAAGACGGCGGTCACAGACCGCCGCTACAGCGCCGCTACAGAAACGCGCCGGTCTGGACAAGGGTGTATAATATCGCCTTCGCCCATCCTTCCCTGAGCGGCGCATCAACATCAACATGGAGGGGGCTATGACGCGTCAGATCACTGAACAAGAGCTTACCGAATTCCTCTTCGACCGCCTGATCGTCCATGGGCCGTCGGGCCCTGACACGGAGTGGTTGCGTCCCGCGTGCCAGCAGGTGGCGACCGAACTGCTGGAAGAAGCCGAGATCTTTTACAAGGAGTCCGACCGCGTTCTCGACGGCGGCGCGTGAGAGCAGGGATCAGGGGTCAGGGATCAGGGGAGAGGATGCCGACTAAAATTGGATGGCGGGCGATACTCGCGTTGCTGGTCCTGGGAGCTGCGGTCCCGCTGGGGCGCCCGCAAACCAGGCCCAGAATGAAGCTTTATGTTACGAACAGCCTGGGCGACGACATCACGGTGATCGATCTGGCGACCTTGAAGGTGGTGGGCGACATCAAGGTGGGCGAGCGCGTTCACGGCGTGGCGGCGCAAGCGGACGGCCGGCGGCTTTTCACCACCATCGAATCGGAACGCAACCTCAAGGTCATCGACACCGCCGCAGACCAAGTCATCCGCACGATTCCCCTTACCGGTATGCCCAACCAGTGCGCGGTCACGCCCGACGGCAGGTTCGTAGGGGCACCGATTCGCGACGGCAACGTGGTTGACATCATCGATATGACCCGGAACCGGGTGGTCAAGACCTTGCCGGTCAAAGTGCCGCACAACTGCTTGAACGCGGGAAGCAACGAACACATGTTCGTCACCTCGATGGGCGGCGACAAGGTGAATCTCATCGACCTCAAGACGCTGAGCTACGTCGAGGAAATTCCCGTGACGGGCATCCCGCGCCCTATTGCCGTTTCCCAAGATGAAAAGACCATGTATGTGGCGCTGAGCGACTTCCACGGGTTCGTCATCGTCGATGTCCCCGGGCGCAGAGTGGTTGAAACGGTCGAGCTCCCTCCGGCGCCTCACAACACGAATCCGCTCGAGCCGCACACGGAGACTCACGGCCTCGCGCTGTCGCCCGACGGCAAGGAGCTCTGGGTCACCAGCCTGGGAGACAACGGAATCTACGTCTTCGACGTCGCGGCGAAGAGGCTCTTGACGGAGGTCCGCACGGGCGCGTCGCCGAATTGGGTAGCCTTCTCGCGGGATGGCCAATACTGCTGCGTGAGCAACACAGGAAGCGACGACTGCTCCATCATTGACACCCGGACGAGGCGCGAAGTGGCGCGAATCAAGGTTGGCAAAGCGCCGAAGCGCCTCGTGGCGGTGGCTGTTCCCGCTGCTTGAAGTGGAGGGAGTAGCGAGTCGGGAATAGAGAGCCGGGCAACCCGGTCTCACTACTTCCTACTCCCCACTTCCTACTCCCTCTCTGAGCATCTTCGGGCCCAGCCAGACCAGGGCTATCGCGTCAATGAGGAAGTGGGCGGCCACTGACGGGCCGATCGATCCCAGGCGAACGACGGGATACGCCAGCAGCGCTCCGAGCACTGCCGCCCGCAGCATTCCGCTCAGCCCTTGATAAGTGTGGACCAGCCCAAAGGCCGCCGAGGAGACGGCGGAGGCCCAGAAGGAAGAGTGCGTCCAGTCAGAGACCTGGAACAGCAGGTAGCCGCGATACAGGAACTCCTCGCAAAGGGCCGCCGTCGGCGCCAGGACCAGCACGCACCACAATTTCTCAGCGCGCGTCTCGGGCAAGAGCAGATGGACCAGCTCGGATTCCGCCGGCCACCAGCCTCGCCGCTCGAGCAGCAGCGAGAGAAGCAGGATAACGGATGCGACCGCCG
>QHZK01000392.1 GCA_003224635.1 Acidobacteriota bacterium
AGTCTCACCCGGGCGTGAATCTGCCTCGGCAGCGTTTCTGCCATCCCGAAGACGCCCGCGCCCAACTGCGCCAGGCCATCGCCTTCCACGAACGAGTCTTCGGCAGCCGGCCCCGCGGTCTTTGGCCGAGCGAGGGCAGCGTTTCGGATGAGGCGCTGACCCTCGCGGCCTCGGAGGGCTTTGTGTGGGCGGCGACGGACGAAGGGGTGCTGGGCCGTTCGCTCCAGATGGGCTTCCATCGTCAGGCGGACGGAACGGTTTCCGGGGGGCACGAGCTCTACCGCCCGCATCGCTTTCCCGGCCGCGGGCAGGGAGATCCGGGAATCAGCATCTTCTTCCGCGACCACCAGCTTTCCGATCTCATCGGCTTCGTGTATTCCCGCATGGAGCCCCACGCCGCCGCCCAGGACCTTCACCAGCGCATCCGGGCCGCAGGCCGGAGCACCGGCCGCAGTCCCGCGGTGGTCTCTGTGATCCTGGACGGCGAAAACTGCTGGGAGTACTATCCGGGCAACGGCAGGGAATTCCTGAAGAGCTTTTATGGCCTGGTGGCGCGGGACTCTGACCTCAAGGCCGTCACTGCTTCGGAGGCGCTCGAGCTGGCGCCCCACGGCATCCTCACCCATGTGACGCCGGGGTCCTGGATCAACGCCAACTTCGACGTCTGGATTGGCGCCGAGGAGGACAACAAAGCCTGGGACCTGGTGTCGGACGCCCGCGACTTCTTTGCTCGAAACTCCCTCAAGCCCGGGTTGAGCTCGAAGAAGGTAAGCCTTGCTCAGGAAGAGCTTTGGATCGCGGAAGGCAGCGACTGGTGCTGGTGGTATGGCCCCGAGCACTCGAGCGCGCAGGACGAGGAGTTTGATTTCCTGTTTCGGAAGCACTTGAGCAACATCTACCGCATGCTCGACGCTTCTCCTCCGGACGAGCTGGCGGTTCCCCTCAAGCGCCCGAAAGCGTGGGCGGTCAACGTGCCGCCCTCCGGATCGATCGAGCCCGAGATCGACGGCGTGGTGACGAACTATTTCGAGTGGATCGGCGCGGGAGTCTACTCCCCGGACTATCGGTACGGATCGATGCACGGAGGGTCCTTGACCGAAGGCCACCATATCGAGGCGCTTTATTACGGCTATAGCGAGCGCGGACTCTATCTCAGGCTGGACCTGGACGAGGTGTTCCTGAAGCAGCACCGCGACTTTGAAATCCGGACGAGCGTGGATGGCGAAAAGCCCGTGCGGGTGCACGCCCCGGTGGTCGGCGGCAGCCTGGGGCCGATCGAGTTCTGGAAGGGGGAGGAACAACCGGTGCCCCTTCCCGAGGGACAACAGGTGCAGGTGGCGCTCCAGCGCATCTTCGAGCTGTACCTGGATTACAGCGTGCTTGGCAGCGGTCCTGGGCGCGCCCGGCTCCGCCTCCAAGTGTCGCTTTGGGCGCAGGAACTACCACTTCAAGTTATCCCCCAAGAGGGATGGCTTACTCTTGAGCTGACAAAGGACTTGGTAAGTTGGTGACAGATCGCGGCGGCACCCGGTTCAGCGCGCTGCTGAAAACCTCCGACAAGGCTCCACTTGCCACCAATCACTTCTGCCACAGCCAGTCGGGGATAACCACGCTCACGGGGCGCGCTCCTACAGGGACCGTCGTGACAAGCGCTGTACGCGACGTGGGAGTTGGGCCCGATGGAGGCGCGTCGGTGACGTCGGTACGAAGGATGGCCACGTCGGACGAAGCGGCGTCCGCAACGACGAGGTACCGCTCGTCTGGAGTCAGGGCGAGCGACCGGGGTTCCGTGCCGGCGTGGGTCGAGCTGAGGACCGTTCGGTTCTCGACCTCGAGCGCGGTTACGGAGCCGTCTCCCGCATTGGCGATATAAAGCACGCTCTGGTTCCTCCGAATGACGGCGGCGGACGGCTCTCGCCCGGTAGTCATGTTCTGCTCGACGTTGTCGTGGAAGGCGTCCAAGATGCTCAGCGAGGAGCCTAGCGCGCTCAAGACAAAAATCTCCCCCCCATCCGGCTTGAGCAGAAGGGCGCTGGGCCGGGCAGCCGTTTCGAGGTGGGACAGAAGCTGGCGCGAGGCAATGTCAACCGCCGAAACCTTCGGCTCCCCCGTGTCGGCCACGAAGACCTTAGAGCTGTCGGGAAGGACGACCATAGGACCCGGGTTTTTCCCGACGTCGACCGAGCCCAGCAATTTCTGGGAATCCACGTCCACCAGGTGAACCCGGTCCAAAGCAATTGCGTCTGAAATCACCAGGACCTTTCCGTCCGGCGTAAGGGTGACCTCTCCAAGGCGCATCGCAACGACTGCCGAGAGAGCCGGATTCTCTGTGGCGAGATTCTCCGAGAAGCGAACCATAGAGGGAGCCCTCAGCCGCACGCGAGCCGTCTCGCGTAGTTGGTCGCAGTCGAGAAACACGACTTGACCTTCTGCGGGAGAGAATACGAAGGCGCGGCGCCCATCTCGGCTGAAGGTGAGGCTTCGAGCCAAGGGGCCAACCCGAAAGCTCTTGCGGACGTCAAGCTCCGGGAAGCGGATCACGCTGACAATTCCTGACGGCCCTCCAAGGACCCAGACCTCGCGGCTGCGCGGTCTCACCGTCACCTGCTCGGGACCAGGCGCTACGGGAATCGTCGCCACCAGGCGGAGGTTTGCGAGGTCGACCGCCGCCACGGAATTACTCTGGTTGTTGGCGACAAAGGCGAGGTAGGGTTTCGGCGGCGCGGGGCGCTCGCGGCAGGCGGCCACGAGGACCACGGCGCCAAGAGCAGTGACGAGTGACAAGTGACGAGTGACAAGCAAGACTTAGAAACGGAGAAACTGGCAAACTGACGAACTGGGAAACTGGCACTAACCCCGAACCCCGAGACCCGAACCCCGAACCCCGGTCGTTGACTGGGCAGTGGTTCGCCCGAGGACTCCGGCAATGGCTGCGATCTCGGCCATCAGCTCCGCAAACTGGTCAGGGAAGAGGGACTGGTACCCGTCCGAGAGCGCCCGGTCGGGATCGGCGTGCACCTCGACGATCAGGCCGTCGGCGCCCGCCGCCACCGCCGCACGCGCGAGCGGCGTCACCTTGTCGCGCCTCCCGGTGCCGTGGCTGGGATCGACGATGATGGGCAGGTGCGACAAGTGCCTCACGGCCGGGATCACGCTCAGGTCGAGCGTGTTGCGCGTGTGGTCGGCGAACGTCCGCACGCCGCGCTCGCACAGGATCACGCTGTAGTTGCCCTCGGAGAGAATGTATTCGGCGGCCATCAAGAACTCTTCGAGCGTGGCTGACATGCCGCGCTTCAGCAGCACCGGCTTGGGCGACCGTCCCACGCGCTTCAGCAACGAGAAGTTCTGCATGTTGCGCGCCCCGACCTGGAGCACGTCGGCGTACTGCTCGACCAAGTCGCAATTCTCCGGATCGATGGTCTCGGTCACGATGGCGAGTCCGAACTGGCGGCGGACCTCGGCCAGAATTTTCAGGCCTTCTTCGCCCATGCCCTGGAAGCTGTAAGGCGAGGTGCGGGGCTTGAAAGCGCCGCCGCGGAAAAGGAGCGCGCCGGCTTTCCGCACCTTCTCGGCTGCGGCAAATGCCTGCTCGCGGCTCTCGATGGCGCAGGGGCCGGCGATGACCGCGAGCTCCCGCCCGCCAAACGTCACGAAGCTGTCTTTCGAATCGCCTACCTTGACGCGGATCACCGAGTCTTCGTTCTTTACTTCACGGCTCACGAGCTTATAGGGCTTCGAGACGGGGATGGCCTCGGCGACTCCGGGCAAGGTGTCGAATTCGGCAGGCTCGAGCGGGCCGGGGTTTCCCGTGATCCCGATGGCCGTCCGCTGCGCGCCCGGCATGGGATGAGGCCGGTAGCCCATCGACTCGATCTTGCGGCAGACGCGGCGAACGTCCTCTTCGGTCGCCTGCGGCTTCATGACGATCAACATGGCGGTGGCCCCTTCCGCGTTAGCTGAGGGGCATCTAGTTTAATTCAGGTGTTGGGGTAAGGCAAACGGGTCGGGCGGCAACGATAGTGGCTGCGTTTTCAAATCCGCCGGACAGGATATGCTTAGGTCACTTGCTGGGGAAAGATTGCTTCCTTTGAAGGATTGGCATTGCTTGTCTTGCACATTTTCGGCATTCATCCCCACGCAGACTATTGATAGTCTCTGCGCGTATGCTTTCATTGCTGTTCTGACCGCATATCGCGGGCCGAGACCCGCGCTTACCAGAGGGGTGCAACGTCCCCTCCCGGG
>QHZK01000393.1 GCA_003224635.1 Acidobacteriota bacterium
AGAAGGCAGAAGACGGTGACCGAGGGCCCGAGCCCCGACCCCTGAGCCCCGACCCCTGGTCCCTGTCTTAAATGTCCACATACACCTGTGCCCGCCAACCGTCGGCGGTCTTCTCCAGAGCGAGTTGATGATAGGTCACGGCCTTCACCAGCAAATTGACCTGGTGGCGCGCGCGGTCGAATTTTTCCCCGCGAGCGACGGCGGAAATCGAGCGGTCCGTCAGACTGCGCACCTCGAAGCTGCAAAATACCCAGCCGTCGGCGTCGAAAAGATAGAGGACCTCGCTGAGCCAGTTGACCAGCAGGTCTGAAGGGCCGGAGCCCTCAGCCTGAACAGGCACGTCGGTGGCTGGATCGACGCTATCCAGATCGACGATGATGTTCATGAGAGCGCGAGCTGCGTTGGCGAAGACCTCTTCGCGCGTCGACCCGAAGGCCTCGAACCCTACGTCCGCTGTGTGTTCGAGAACTCGAAAGGGTTCCATGGCCCGTAATCATCTTACTGAATCGCCGGGCGCTTGGGTAGTTCGGGAACGGCATTGCGCGTTTTGGACGCGCGGGCTGGACTTTTCGCCAGCCCTCCGGTAGCATGGCCGAATTCTGGTGAACTCATGTCGATCAGGATCGAAGCGTGTCTGGGTACGTCCGAGAACTGGTTGATTACTGGCTGGGGACGAAGAGGATGTGGTCTGGAAAACAAAAACTCGAAATCTGGCTGGCCTTGGGGTTTGGCTTTGGACTCTACTCGTTCTTCAAGGGGTTTCGCGTCTATCGCGAGTACCGCGTGATCGAAGACACGCCCGAGATGCCCATCCGAAGCGTCGCCATGGGGCTTGTGGCGGTGCGCGGCAAGACCGCGAGCGAGCCGCCCCTGACCAGCCCCCTCAGTCACACGCCGTGCTTTTTCTACAGAGTCGACATCGAAAGGTTCCAAGGCTCGAGGCCCGACCGGATCGGGGGCGGGAGCTGGAGTCACTACAAGACGCACGCGAACGGAGCCGCGTTCTACCTTGAAGACCCCACAGGCAAGGTGCTGGTCGATGCGCTCGACGCGGAACTCGATGTCGTCCCGCGCGACCAGCGCGAAGTCTTTAGAAGCGAGGTAGACTTCTACCCCGTGGGGGACGCGGCCTTGGGTGAGGCGACCGATCACCAGCTCCTGGCCTATATCTCCAAAGTCGCGGGCACCAGCGGCCTGGCTTCCGGCCGTTTTCGCTTGACCGAGTATTGCATCGAGCCCGACCAGTGGTACGATGTCACGGGGACCTGCGCCGAAAACCCGCACGCGGCGGACGAGCACGATCGAAACTTGATCAAGAAAGGGGAGAACGAGCCCACGTTCCTGATTTCGTCGAGAGACAAGGCAGGCGTCGAAGCCAGCCTTCGATGGAAGGCGTTCGTGGGCGTCTTCGGAGGAGCAGCGCTCTCCATCTTCTGCCTGGCGTTTCTGCTGGTGCGGCTGGGCTGGCTGTAAGCGCGAAAGGAGCTACAGGTTGGGTTTGGGCCTTCTGATCGCTCTGGTCGTGATCCTGGCGGTGATCGGCGCGGTCGCGTATTTTGTCACCATTTACAACAGCCTGGTCCGACTGCGCAACGACATTGACAAGGCCTGGGCGAACATCGACGTCCTCCTCAAGCAGAGGCACGACGAACTCCCGAAGCTGATCGAGACGTGCCGGGGCTACATGCAGTACGAGCAGAAGACGCTCCAGCTCGTCGTCGAAGCGCGCAACGCTTACCAGAAAGCGGGCAGCCTCCCGGAAAAGGCCCAGGCGGACAACCTGCTGAGCGGCGCGCTCAAAACCCTGTTTGCGGTGGCGGAAAGCTATCCCGAGCTGAAAGCCAACAACAATTTCATGCAGCTCCAGAACCGCATCACCGAGCTCGAGGAAAAGATCGCCGACCGGCGGGAATTTTTTAACGACGACGTCAATACCTACAACATCCGCATCCAGGAAATCCCGGACGCGCTCCTCGCCTGGCTGATGCACCTCGAGAGAAAGGACCTGTTCAAGGTGGCGGAGGAAGACCGCCGTGACGTGGAAGTGAAATTCGCGTCGGGACAGTAGATAGTAAGTAGTAGGTTGGGAAGAACGATAGGGACGCGGGTCCTTACCTACTACCCACTACCTACTACCTACTGAGAAGGAGTTTGGCCATGCAGCCTGCTGCGACCGGCGGAACGATCGTCACCCTGATTACCCTGGCCATTTTGGTGCTGATTGGGCTCGGGATCATCGCCTACTTCGTGGGCATTTATAACAACCTGGTGAGGCTCAAGAACATGATCGAACGGTCTTTTGCCGACATCGACGTGGTCTTGAAGCAGCGGCACGACGAACTGCCCAAACTGATCGAGACCTGCAAAGGGTACATGCAGTACGAGCAGAAAACCCTGGAGGCCGTAGTCGAGGCTCGCAATGCCTACTCGCGCGCCACGACCCCCGCCGAGAAAACGCAGGCGGACAACATGATCACCGGCGCCTTGCGCACGCTCTTTGCGGTCGCCGAAAAGTATCCCGACCTGAAGGCCAACGCCAACTTTCTCGAGCTCCAGGCGCGCATTACCGCCCTCGAGGAGAAGATCGCCGCGCACCGCGGCCTGTTCAACGAGGACGTGAACGCCTTCAACATCCGCATTGCCTCCGTTCCTGACACCTTCGTCGCAGGCATGATGCACCTCCAACCCCATCCGTTGTTCCAGGCCACAGACGCGGACCGCGAGGACGTCCAGGTGAAGTTTACGTAATCGAACGGGGAGGTTCTCTCACCGAGCCGGCCCGGACTCGCGCGGGTCGGGATGTTCGAGTACCGCCTTAGCCTGCGCTTCGCGATAGCGCCCGACCGCCTCTCGAATCTCCGGGTACTTGTTGGCAAGGATGGCCGCCGCAAATAGCGCCGCGTTCACGGCGCCCGCTTTGCCGATGGCGAGGGTGCCTACCGGGATGCCAGCCGGCATCTGCACCATCGAGAGGAGCGAGTCCAGTCCCTTCAGGGCCTTCGATTCCATGGGTACGCCGAGGACGGGAAGCAGCGTCTTGGCAGCCGTGACGCCCGGCAGGTGGGCCGCTCCGCCCGCTCCGGCGATGATGACCTCGAGACCCCGGCGCTCTGCCGACTCCGCATACGCGAGCAGCGCGTCCGGCGTGCGGTGGGCTGAGACCACGCGCACTTCAAACGCGATTCCCAGTCCTTTCAGCGTATCGGCAGCGTGGGTCATGGTTTCCCAGTCTGACCTGGAACCCATAATGATGCCGACCAGCGGCCGGTTCGAGGCTGGGGGGGATTTATGCATGCGGTATAACGATGAATGATGAATTATGAATTATGGACAAGGACGCGGTGGACAAAGAAATTCATCATTCAGCATAGTCAGCACTCATAATTCATAATTCTCACTTTACACTTTACCCTTTACGATTAGTCTTCTCCCTGCGACTTGGTGAAGCCAGGCTGGCCGTCGAATTCGTGGAGCTTCTCGAGGTGCGTCCAGCGATGCTGGCCGGAGACGCGATCGAGCAGGCCGAGCAGTTGTTCATCGGTCAGCCCGCCGTCCGCCGAGCGCGTGATGAAGCGGCAGAACCAGTGGTCCACGCAGTCGGTAATCGCGCCGGTTGCGGGATAGACTTTCGTGCCGCGGTTGGAAATCATTTTCAACTTCAGAGGCGTTCCGGCGGAAAGTTGCTCGAGACTCCGCCCCAGTTGCTCGGCGTCAAGGCTTGACTCGATGAAAACATCCACGCCGATCACTCGGCGCGTCTTTGCCACAACAAAGTCCGGCTTCGAGGATACTCGCGGCAGCTTCAGAGGTTTGTAATCGCGCACGCGCCAGCGCTCGGACTTCCGTCCCAGGTTCGAGATGATGGCGTCCGTGTAGGCGCTGGTGGGCGTGCCTTTGTCGTAGCCGGCGATATCGCCCGTGCGCACCTTGCCTTCCTCCAGGGTCACGAGCACCGCGTGCTCGATCCGGGCGGCGGCGTCAAACTCGTCGAGATAGCGAAGCATCAGCACGGCGGTCAGGATCAGCGCCGTGGGGTTGATGACGTTCTTGCCCGCGTATTTCGGCGCCGAGCCGTGGACCGCCTCGAAGATGGCGACCTCGTTGCCGATATTGGCGGAGGCCGCAAAGCCCAGTCCCCCGATCAGCGCCGAGGAGAGGTCGCTGATGATGTCGCCGTTCATGTTGGTGGTCACGATCACGTCAAACTGTTCGGGCCGCTTCACGAGCTGATGGGCGCAGTTGTCGATGATGATGTGAGAGGACTCGATGTCGGGGTAGTCTTTGGCGATCTCCTCGAAGGTCCGCTTCAGCAATCCCTCGGTCAACTTCATGATGTTCGACTTGGTGGCGCAGTGGACCCGCTTGCGGCCCTCCGCGCGCGCCAGCTCGAAAGCCAGCCGCACAATTTTTTCGCAGCCTTTGCGCGAGATCAGCTTCAAGCATTGCGCCACGCCCGGCGTCTGCATGTGCTCGATGCCCGCGTACAGGTCCTCGACGTTTTCGCGCACTACAACCAGGTCGATGCCGCGCCCGCTATAAGGCGTCGAGATGCCCGGAAGCTCGCGCACCGGCCGGATGTTGCCGTAGGTTTCAAAGAGCTTGCGCAGGGTGACGTTGGCGCTCTTCTCGCCGAACCCGACCGGAGTTTCGAGCGGCCCCTTGAGTGCGACGCGCGTCTTGACGACCGACTCGATGGTCTCCGGAGGGACGCCCGACGGCAGGCCCCTTTTGAAGACGCTCGCGCCCGCCTGCCTCTCCTCCCACTCGATGGGCGCGCCCGTGGCCGCAATGATGCGTCGCGCCGATTCGACAACCTCCGGTCCGATGCCGTCACCCGGAATCAGCGTAACCAGCTTTTTGCCCGAAGGCGTAAGGCGCATGGGCCTTCTTCTCCAAAGTGCCGGGACGAGCACTGAATTATGAAATGTGAATTGTTTTGAATTGTGAATTATGAATGCTTGAATTGCCAGGAATTCAGAACTCGCGCTTCACCATTCACCATTCATCATTTTCACTCACTACCGGGCCGCCAGATACATCACCCACCCTAGCACGACCGCGACGCCGACGAAGAGGCCGAACGATTTCGCGCCATAGAGCACGCGCTCGCGAGGGGTGTCCTTGCTGATCACGCCGAACACCACCGAGACCGGCAAGGAGAACAGTAGCAGGGCGGCGAAATGCTGGATCACCATCTTAAAACCAGTGACGAGTGACGAGTGACAAGTGACGAGCCCACTGACAGCTGACGAGCAGGTCGTTCGATCCTCTCCTTGTCACTCGTCACTTGTCACTGCACTTAGGGTTTGCGTCCCCTAGCGATGTCATAGGCGTCGAG
>QHZK01000394.1 GCA_003224635.1 Acidobacteriota bacterium
AAAACCCTCGTAAAACGAACCCAATTTGACCCCCTTTTTGACACCGAAACTGCCTCCAAAGCGACGCCAAACCCAAAACGAAGCCATTTGAAGCCCATCGGGCTTGCCAGCGCCCCTTTCGGGTCACTCGACTCCTGCGACGTAGCTTGATCGCTCGAAACACGACGGATGGAAGCCGTAACAAAGACTTAACCGCCTGTGATCCCGCCCTAGCGCCGTCTTCGTGCTAACCTATCGCTGCAAGATGCCGTTTGAATCTCGCGGTAAAGTTCTCCGAGGGCAGGCCAGCGGACGTGAGCGTCCTTGCTGCGGTCGATATCGGTTCCAACTCCGTGCGCCTCAAAGTGGCGCGCATCGTCCACCATCGCCTCAAGACGGTGCATGAAGACCGGTTTGTCACACGGCTGGGTGAATCCGTGTTCCGGGACGGCGCGCTTTCGCCGGAGGCGATGGACGCTACCATCAAAGTGCTGCGCCGGTTTCATCGTGTGGTCCGGAGTTATGGCAGCGGCCGGGTGCGAGTTGTGGGCACCAGCGCGCTCAGGGAGGCGAGCAACTCGGCGGCTTTTCTTGCCTGGGTGCAATCCGCCATCGGTTGGAAGGTGGAAACTATTTCGGGCCTGGAAGAGGGCCGGCTGATTCACCTCGGCGTCTTGACCAACTCTCGCCTCAGCGCCTCCGATGCCCTCCTGATTGACCTTGGCGGGGGTAGCTGCGAGCTGACCGTCTCCAAGCGCGGTCACATTCGCGACATGTTTAGTCTGCCTCTGGGCGCGGTCCGCCTGACTCGGGAGTTCCTCAATCATGACCCTCCCACGGACGCGGAGATCCGGCGACTGCGGAAAGACATCGCGGAAGAAATCGGCACGGTACGGAAGCGAATTGCCGCCGGCAGGGTCTCGTCAGCGATAGCGACTTCGGGAACGGCCGCCGCGCTCGCCGGCGCCCAGCATGCCGTCGAGCCTTCGAGGCGGGGCGCGGTCGCTCGGGCGGCGGTCTGGCGGCTGGCGGAAGAGCTGTCCAAGCTGGATGCCGTCGGCCGGTCGAAATGGCCCGGCATCGGGCCGCGCCGGGCCGAAATTATCGTCGCCGGGGCCTACGTCTTTGCGGAATTAATGGAGCGCTCGAAGCTGCCCAGCTTCCGTTACTCGCCGCTCGGCCTGCGCGACGGGATGCTGGCCCAGATGCTGGCGGACCACGATCGAGCCGCTCGGTCGCGCCGTCAGGTGGAGGCTGAGCGCGAGGATGCCGTGCTCGCCATGTGCAGGCGATATGAAGTGGACACAGCGGCGGCGGCCAGCGTGCGGCGGCTTGCCCTGCAGCTCTTTCGTGACCTCGGCCCTGTCCACGGGTTGCCGCCGGGGTATGAAGCCTGCCTCTCGGCGGCGGCCATGCTGCACGACGTGGGCCGCTTCGTGAGCCGGAGCGGACGCCACCGGCACACTCATTACTTGATCTCGAATTCAGAGCTCTTCGGGTTTACCCCTGAGCAGCGTCAGGTCATCGCTGCCATCGCGCGCTATCTCGGACGCTCGCGTCCCAGCCTTTCTGACGCTCCGGTCGCAGGTCTCAGCCGCGCGCATCAGGAACTCCTTCCCAAGGCTGTGGTGCTGCTGCGGCTGGCAAAAGCCATGAATCACGGAAACGCGCGAAACATCACTCGCGTCGTCGGATCGGTGAACCGGAAGAGGGTGTCACTAAAGCTCGCGAGCAAGCGCAACCGGGAGCTGGAGATTTGGATGCTCCACAAGGAGCGGCCTTACTTCCGCGAAGTTCTCGGGCTAGATCTAGTTGTGGCTCCCGATTAGCCGTCCGCAACTGTCTTCTCTCCGCGGCCGGCCCGGGTAGGGCGGAACTCGATGTTGAATTCTCCTTACATTGTAGGTACATTGAACTAAGTGGCCGAGCTTCGGTTCGAGTGGGATGAGCGAAAGAGCACCCAAAACAGGCGCAAGCACGGGGTTTCGTTCGAGGAAGCGCAGACGGTGTTTTTCGACGAGCAGGCGCTTCTGGTCGCCGACCCCGGCCATTCCGAAGGTGAAGAACGATTCATCCTCCTTGGGCTGAGCGGCGCGCTGCGACTACTCGTGGTATGCCATTGCTATCGGCGAGAGGGGGATTTCATTCGACTCATTTCGGCTCGCCGCGCTAACCGGCAAGAGCAACAGGTGTACGAGGTCAGGAGGGCAAGGTGAGGAAGCATTACGATTTCTCCAAGGCCAAACGCAATCCCTATGCCCGACGTCTGAAGCAGCAGGTGACGATTCGGCTTGACCAGGACACGATTAAGTACTTCAGGCGCCTCGCACAGGAGACAGGCATTCGCTATCAAACGCTGATCAACTTGTACCTCCGGGAATGCGCGTCGAGCGGGAAGAGACTCTCAAATACCTGGGGAGCGGCTGCTGACCGAGGCGCAGCCTAAAATGGGACGAGTTTGTTTCTTTCCTTTCGGCCGGTCTAAAGACCAGCCCTTCCGCCGGGACGGGGCTCCGAGCGCCGAGTCAGAAGCGCCGTTCATTCCAGCGCCACGAAGGTCACGCAGACGGGCGAAGGCACGTCAGAAACCTTGCCTGTCGGCGTCAGGCGGCCGGTCCTGGCGTCGATGCGGAAAACGACCAGGTTGTCCGAGTCCTGGTTGGCCACGACCAGGCACGAGCCAGCCGGGTCGATGGCGAAGCTGCGCGGCGTCTTGCCCCCGGTTGGGACATGCTCGACCGGTGTGAGCGCCCCCTTCCCGCCGTCGACTGCAAACACAGCGATGCTGTCGTGCCCGCGGTTCGAGCCGTAGAGGAACTTGCCGCTCGGATGCGCCTCGAGCTCGGCGGTGTCGCTCGCGCCCGCGAAATCCTTGGGGAGCGTCGAGACCGTCTCGAGCTCGCGCAGGCTTCCGCGCGCCGCGTCATAGGAAAAGGCGGTGATGCTCGAACCCATTTCGTTGATCGTGTACACAAAGCGGCCGCCGGGATGAAAGGCAAAATGGCGCGGCCCCGCGCCGGGCTTGACCGTGGCAAAAGGGGGATCATTCGGCTCGAGTGACCCTTGGGCCGGGTCAAAGCGGTAGACGAGCAGCCGGTCAAGCCCCAGGTCTGCCGCGAGCACAAAGCGGTTGTCAGGCGACGGCCCAATCGAGTGCGCGTGCGGCCCTTCCTGACGTTCGGGATTCACGCTCGAGCCGTGGTGCTCGACGAAGGCTGAGGCCTCGCCCAGGCGGCCGTTCGCGAGCACTGGGAACACCGCGACGCTGCCTCCGCCGTAGTTCGCGACCATGACGAACTTTCCCGTCTTGTCGAGCGACACGTGGCAGGGCTCCCGGCCACGCGAGGAGACCTCGTTCAAAAAGGTGAGTTTTCCCGTCGCCCGATCGATGGCAAAGGCGCTCACTCCGCCGCCCTTTCCGCCCGCGTAGTTACTGATCTCATTCACCGCGTACAGGAATCGACGGCTGGGATCGACGGCGAGAAACGACGGGTTGACGGTCTCCGCCACGAGCCCGAGCGAGGTCAACCGCCCGGAGTCCGCATCGAACCGGTAAGCGTAGATGCCCTTGCTCTTGGTTGTGGTGTAGGTGCCGACGTAAACGAGGTATCGGGCATTTCGGGCATGGACCCGAGCCTTTTGCGCCCCTCGACCGGGAGACGCCAGGAGCAGAAGGGCGCAAAGCCCCGCAAGGAATACGCACCCAAGGACCAGGTAAGAGCTGCGAATGGCTTCCATCCCGCTATGAAAGCGCATCGGAAGGAAAAGCGCAAGCAAAGCGGTGAGAGTCCGGGCGGATGTTCCCTTTCCCAACTCCCGATGGTAGAATCAATCGTAGTTTATGCCTTTCACACGCTTGGGGCTTCAGGGCAAGATTATCGCCATTATCGCTGCCACGGTAATCCTGGTGGTGGGCGTATCGACTTACATCGCCATGTGGCTGACCCGGCTGCCGGTGGAGGAGGAGATTTATCGCAAGGCGCTGCAGCAGGCGAGACTGACAGCCTACCAATTGGCCGATAAGGGCGCGCTCCAGAA
>QHZK01000021.1 GCA_003224635.1 Acidobacteriota bacterium
CGTCGAGCAAGCTTCCGCCGGAGCGGAAGACCTCAGCCGCGCGATCGACTGCCGGCTTGCCGTGCGCCCAGGTAGCAAGGAAGGCCGGGCCCGTTTCTCCCGGCAATGCCGCGCCTGAAGGCTCGGGCAAGGTCAACTCCGCTGTTCCCAGGGCCGCAGCGCCTGCCACTGACTTCATAAAGTCCCGCCGATCGACTGGATCCATTTTCCCCTCAATTAGAAATCAGAAGTTATCAGAAGTCAGAAGTCAGAAATCAGAAGTCATCTACCTACTGGGTTATTGTTTTTTTCTGCTTTCTAGTTTCTGATTTCTGACTTGCCCGTCCCCACCCTCCGCCACCTGGTGTCTCAATTCTCAGGATACTACCGCGCGGCGCGTCAAACATAGCTTTTGAAGGCAATGCCAGGACGCGCTTAGGTCTTCGCCCTGCTGAGGGTAGGAGCAACTGATTTTTTCCGGGCCGACCGGGTTTGCCGCCGGCGAGGCCCCAGGGCGGGAAGCGGCGGCGGTCGGAGATGATGCTGCCGCGCACGTCGGCTAGAAACTCGATCTCCCGGACAATGCCCTCGCCTCCGCGGAATTTGCCCGCGCCGCCCGAGCCGCGACGAAGCGAGTAGCGCCGCACGCGCACCGGATACGCGGACTCGAAGGCCTCGATGGGCGTGTTGAGCGAGTTGGTCATGTGCGTGTGGACGCCGCTCAATCCGTCCGCGGTGGGCCGCGCGCCCATGCCCCCGGCAATCGTCTCGTAGTAAGCGAAGGGCTCGCCCGAGCGGGGACCCGCGCCGCCAAAACTCAAGTTGTTCATGGTGCCGGAGCTGGCGGCGGGAATGCGCTCCGGCAGCGCCTGAGCGAGCGCCCGAAGCAGGACGTCGACGATGCGCTGGGAAGTTTCAACATTGCCTGCGGCCACCGCGGCCGGAGGGCGCGCGTTCACCACACTTCCTTCAGGGGCCCGCACCTCGATCGGCGCCATCAGGCCGGCCGAGGCGGGAACGTCTTCCCCGAACAGGCAGCGGAAGACGTAGAAAACCGCCGAGGTCGTGATGGCGAGCACCGCATTCACGCTGCCGCGGCAGGCGGGCGACGTTCCGGTGAAGTCCACCGTGGCGCGCTCGCCGCGAATGCGGACCGTGACGCGCAGGCGCACCGGGCGCGCGCTGAATCCGTCGTCGTCGAGGAAATCCTCTGCGGCGTAGTCACCGTCCGGAATGCGCCGCAGGGCCTCGCGCATCAAGCGGGCGGAGTAGCGCTCGAGCGCGTCGAGGTAGAAGACGGTTTTCCGGACCCCGTATTTCTCGAGCAGTTCGTGGAGACGCCGCTCGCCCAGCCGGCACGCCGCCACCTGCGCCGTCAAATCCCCCTCGCGCTCCCGAGGCGTCCGGACGTTGGCGAGCAGGAGGGCCAGCACGTCACGCTGGATTTGCCCGCCCTGCGTCAGCGTGACGGGCGGAATCCGCAGACCTTCCTGGTAGATTTCTTCGCTCAGTCCCATCGAGGCCGGCTGCGCGCCGCCAACGTCCGAGTGATGCGCGCGGTTGGCCACGTAGAAAACGGGACGGGGGGCCCGCGGTTCGGGGTTCGAGACCGGCATCACCAGGGTGATGTCAGGCAGGTGCGTGCCGCCGGCGTAGGGGTCGTTCAACATGGCGATGTCGCCCGGGCCAAGCTCAAGTGCGTCGATTGCCGCCGCGACCGACATCGGCATCGAGCCCAGGTGCACCGGCATGTGATCGCCCATAGCGACCACCCGGGCGCGCCCGTCGAACACCGCGCACGAGTAATCTCGGCGCTCCTTGATGTTGGGCGAAAACGCCGAGCGGCGCAGCGCCGCGCCCATCTCGTCGGCGACGGAGTGAAAGAGGTTCTTGAAAATTTCGAGTTCCGCCGCGTCAACGCGCATGGGTTTCGGGAGCGCGGGCGTCCCGCCCGCTCTTCTCTCTGCCTCCGAACGAGAGAAGCGGGGGGCCATGAAGGCCCATCCCTACAACGGGCGCAAGACCAGATTCAAACACTCGCCCACGCTGCAAGTCCAATCGGGCGGAACGACGGTGGTCGAGCCGTATTCGACCACGACTGCGGGCCCTCGAAATCGAGTGCCCGGGCGCAGGCGCTCGCGATCGTAGAAAGGCGTCGTCCAGGCGCGGTCTTGAAACCACAGCGACTTACACTTGACGATGGCCGCGGGCGCGACCGCAACTGATGCTCGAGGCCGCTGCTGGCCGCGCCGGGCAAGCAAGGGTCCAGGCTTGGGGGTCGGAATCAACAGCCGCACTCGCAGGTTGACGATTTCGAGCGCCCGGCCAGGACTCGAATGCCCGTAGGCCCTCTCGTGCTCGCGGTGGAATCGCTCGGGGAAATCCGCAGTGAAAGGCACCGACAGCTCGTAGGCCTGGCCAGCATAGCGAACGTCGAGCCGCCGTTCGGCTGTCGCCTCGCGTAGGGACTGAGGCCGGAAGTGTTCGCGACGGAGTTCCGCGCGCGCCGACTCCTCCAAGCGTTGAAACCGCAGCTCGAGGCTGCGCACAAACTCAAGTCCAGGAGCGCGGGCGTCCCGCCCGCCGGCTTTACCGATTTCGGGCGGACGCGCCCGTGTGGCCAAGATGGCCGCGCTCCCAGCGGAGCGTCGCCCGCCGGATTCGCCCGCTCGCTCCGAAAACGACGCTGGTGGTCCATCGGGGACCCGCAGCAACACCGACTGCGACACGTCCGTAATGATGTCTGAAAGCAGGATACCCAAAGCGGAAAACGCGCCCGGATCTCGCGGTACCACCACCTGCGGCAGGCCGAGCGACTGCGCCAGCTCGGCGGCGTGCAGTCCTCCCGCGCCACCAAAACAGATGAGTGCAAAGTCGCGGGGATCGTGGCCGCGCTCGACCGAGACGACACGCAGCGCGCGCTCCATGGTGGCGCTCGACACCGCGATGATGCCCCGCGCCAGGTCGAGTGGCGTCCGGAGTCCTGGGGTCGCGCGGGTTTGGCGGCGCAAAAACTCGACAAAACTCGCCCGGGCCGCTTCGAGGTCGAGGCGGAATGTTCCGCCCAGGAAGTGCTCCGGATCGAGCCTGCCGAGGATCAGGTTAGCGTCTGTCACCGTAGGCTGCGCGCCTCCGCGACCGTAGCAGACGGGTCCCGGTGTCGCGCCCGCGCTTTCCGGACCCACGCGCAGCGCGCCGCCTGCATCGATCCGAGCAACCGACCCCCCGCCCGCGCCCACGGAATGAATGTCGAGCACCGGGACGGCGACGGGCAAGCCGCCCAGCGTGGTCTCGTTGGTGGTGCGCGGGGCGCCCACGAAGAGGCAGACGTCGGTCGAGGTACCGCCCATGTCGAAGCTGATGGCGCGCTCGACCCTCAGTTGGTCCGCCATCCGCCGCGCCGCTACAACACCACCCGCAGGACCCGAGAGAATCGTGCGCACGGGCTTGCGGGCGGCACGCGCGGCAGTCGTGATCCCGCCGCTCGACTGCATGACGAAGATGCGTACCTCGGGGATCGGGCGTCGAGATTCGGGGCTCGGGGAAACACCATCACTTACCGCGCGCTTGAGTCCAGCGAGATAGGCGCCCAGGCGCGGGACAAGGTAGGCATTGGTGACGGTGGCGGACAGGCGTTCGTATTCGCGGAACTCGGGAAGAATCTGGTGGGAGACGGATACTGGGAGTCCGAGTTCTCTCAAGGCTTGCGCGGCGGCCCGTTCGTTCGCTGGACGCCGAAAGGAAAACAGAAAGCAGACCGCGACCGACTCGGCCCCGGAGCGGCGGATGCGGTTCCGCAAGCGCCCAAGTTCTCCCCGCGCTGGCCGCTGCACGATGCTGCCGTCAGCGGCTGTCCTTTCCTTCACTCCGAACCGCAGCGCGCCAGGCACAAGCGGCGGCTCGCGCTGGACGTTCAGGTCGTAGAGCCGAGGCCGCGCCTGGCGGCCGATCTCGATCAGGTCCTCGAAACCCTCGGTGGTGACCAGCGCAACGCGAGCGCCCTGCCGTTCAAGCAGCGTGTTCGTCCCCACGGTTGTGCCGTGGATGATCTCGATGGCTCGCCTGGCGCCCGGTTTTGTTTCGGTCAAGAGGCGCACGCCTCGAGCGATGCCGCGAGCGGCGTCGTCCGCCGTCGAGAACACTTTGAGGATTCTAACCTCGGAGCCGTCGAGGACAGCGCAGTCCGTGAAGGTGCCGCCGGTGTCCACACCGATCCGCGTTGGGGGAATGGCCTTCAAACGTCGACTCGCGCGAAGGACGGCCCATTGTAGCGGAACCGCAGGGGATGGCAACCGTTGCATGGCTTGGAGAGGGACTCCGGCCAGCCCTGGGTTAGGCGGAAGAGGGCGAGGGAAAGGGAAGGCTCGGCGAGAGCAGACGCGCGTCAAGGCGAGGCCATGGGTTATCCACGCCAGCGACGCTGGCGCCTGATCCGCCTGTCGGCACGGCGGTCGGCTCGAAGCCGTCGCAAGGCTTCCCTGTCATGCCGGAGGTGGGCGCGGTCGGCTGTCACCTCGGGGCTGTGAGGTCCGAAACGCCGCCTGTCCCTTCTCAGTCTTTCCCTGTCTTGAAGGATTGCCGACCGAAGCGCTTGCGCTTCCTGCCTGTCCTCAGCCTGATCGGCGCGGCTGCCGGGGCGGGGTTCGCTCTGTGCCGGCGCGTTCTGCGCTCCCAGGACTGCCGCGCAGGTCCCGCCTGTCAGCGCCGCCACGGCAACTCCGCTCAAGATCCATCGTCGAACACTGTTGACCATGCTCTCCTCCGTGTTAGTGAAACACCTGTGATGAAAAAAGTTGCGCTCGGCCCGCCGTGGAGACGTTCCGCCGGAACGTCGCGGTTCTAGAGACGGCTTTGCCAAGCCGTCTCTACTGCACGTCGCCGAGCGGCAATGACGCGTGCGCGGTGAGGGAAGAGTCGGCGCGCTCGCCGGCCATGAGCTTGAAATAGCCTGCGGCGGCGATCATGGCGGCGTTGTCGGTCGAGAGCTGCGGGGAAGGGAACGCGACCCGGAAGCCGGTCCGCTCCGCCTCGGCGGCGAAGCGCGCGCGGAGGAGCGAGTTACAGGCGACGCCGCCCGAGACCAACACTGACCGCACGACCGCGCGTTCGGCGGCTGCGAGGGTCCGCTCGACCAAGTCAGTGACCACGGCGTTCTGGAAACCAGCGACAAGGTCGAGCGTCTCCCGCGAGCAGCGGGCGCCGAGGTCGTCGGGAGTCACGCGACCGGCGGCTTCCCGCCAGGCGCGGCGCTCCTCGGCTTCCTTCGCCAGCGCCGTGCCGCGGACCCGGTAGAGCACGGCGGTCTTGAGACCGGAGAAGCTGAAGTCGAAGGGATTGCCCTTCATCCGAACGCGCCCGAATGGGACGGCTTGCGCGTCACCGAAGCGCGCCAGGCGGTCGATGACGGGCCCTCCCGGGTAGCCCAGCGCCAGGAGTTTCGCGACCTTGTCGAAAGCCTCGCCCGCCGCGTCGTCGCGAGTCTTGCCGAGTTGAGTGTAAGAGAAAGCCGTGGCTCGACTGGAGCGCTCGCTTGCCTGCGCGCTTCCCGGGCCCCGCGCCTCCACGCGAAACAGGCTGGTGTGCCCGCCCGAGACTACCAGGGCCACGCCGGAAAAAAGGGACTGCTCGATCTCAGTCGGCGTCGCGCCTCCGGCGATTTTGGCTTCAAGAAGCACGGCGTGGATGTGACCCTCGAGATGGTTGACGCCGACCAGCGGCTTCCGGAGCGCCATCGCCACCGCTTTGGCGTACACCAGTCCCACCAGAAGCGACCCGATCAGCCCCGGGCCCTCCGTCACCGCGACCGCGCCCACTTCGTTCAACGTGACTCCGGCGCGGCGGCACGCCTCCTCGACCACAGGCACGATCTGGCGCAGGTGTTCGCGAGACGCGAGCTCCGGCACCACACCCCCATACTTTTCGTGGGTCAGTACCTGCGAGGCGACGACGTTTGAAAGGACGCGCTCGCCGTCGGCAACCACCGCCGCCGCGGTCTCGTCGCAACTGGATTCAATGCCCAGGACAAGCATTCGCTAACCTAACGGTAACGTGGGAAGAGTCCCTTGGCGCCGGTCGAAAAGCACGTCTTCGGACTCGCCAAAATGAGGAGACAAAATGTCGCGTCCGTCGCGTGCCTTTGCGCTTTGCGGCGCGTAAAAAGCCCCGCCTTTCCGTTCCGATCCCATCGCCCTTCAAGACCCGCGCGGCATGAACACATAGACGTATACGGCGCCGATCACGACGAGCAGCGCGCCCCACCAGATGGCCGGGTGCAGGTTCGCAAGCACGGTCGAGGGCGGGCGGGAGAACTCCAAGATTCCCGTAGCGAGAATCAGGATGCCGTAGATCAGCAGCAGGATGCCGACGAAAAACCAGACGGGAAGCATGTAGTGGTCGCTCTCCTCGGGCTCCATCAAGTCCACCGCGGTCGCTTTGCCGCTTCCTCCGGTGTCTCGTGTCCCTCGCGGTTGCTGTCTCATCTCGGGCTTCCTCGTAGGGGAGGGCTTTTAAGCCCTCCGTACTTGGCCATCGCCGCTTGTTGTAGGTGAGAGCCTTCCACGGCCGCCGTCCACCCTTTACAATCCAAAACGGGAGCACCGTAAAGAGCTTGCCCTGAGCGAAGCGAATGGGTGCTCCCCTACCAAAACATCCACTGTAGCAGCACAAACAGGGCAAAGGCTACTCCGGCCCAGAAGATCGGGCGCTTCGAGAGCGGCAAGTGTCCTTCACTCGGCAATTCGGTGGCGCCGTAGACCAGGCCGGTCAGCTCCTCGACGGGCCTCGGGCGCGTGAACGCGCTCACGGCCACGGTGACGGCGACACAGATCAACCACGACCACAATCCCCGATACATGTTTTCGGCCATGTCCTTGGCTTGGCTCGAAAGGGCGATCACGGCGAGCATTCTGTGGTCCGCTTTCACGAGCGCGTACATCCCAATGGATGAAAGCGTTCCGGCGAGCAATCCCCAGAAACCGCCGGCGGGCGTCGCGCGCTTCCACAGCATGCCGAGCAAGACTGTCCCAAACAGCGGCGCGATAAAAAAGCTGAACAGCGCCTGCACGTAGTCCATGATGCTCTTGAACTGCATCACGAGGTACGCCGTGCCGATGCTGACCAGGACGCCGAGGATGGTCGACCAGCGGCCCATCAACACGTAGTGCGCGTCGGGCGCCTCCTTGCGGATGAACGGCCGGTAAAGATCATACGTCCACACCGTGGCGAAGGCGCTCACGTTCCCCGCCATGCCCGACATGAACCCGGCGATCAGCGCCGTGATGCCCAGGCCGAGCAGCCCGGGCCCGCAGTAGCGCGCCAGCATCAGCGGCAGCACTTCGTTGTAGCTGTGCTGCCCCGGCCCCACCGCGCTCTCCGGCGCCAGACGAAAGGGGAGCACCGCGAGCCCCAGCAGGCCGGGCAGAATCACGATGAACGGCACCGCCATCTTGAAGTATGAGCCGATGATGGGAGCCAGTTTCGCGGCGCGAATGTCCTTGGCGGCAATGACCCGCTGCACCACTAGAAAGTCCGTGGTCCAGTAGCCAAAGGAGATCACCCACCCCAGCCCAAACACGATTCCGGTCCAGTGGATGCCCATGGGGTTGTCCGAAAAGCTGCCCATGGTGCGCCACAGGTGCGTGTAGTCCCCTTGCGGGAAGTTCTGATGAACGCGCGCGACGACGCCACTCCAGCCGCCGGCTTCGATCAGGCCGAGGATCGGGATGAGCAGCGCGCCCAGCCAGATCAGGAAGAATTGCAGGACCTCGTTAAAGATCGCCGAGAACAGCCCGCCCAGCGCCACGTAGACGCCCACGGTGAGCGACGACACCCAGATGCTGAAGTGGATGTTCCAGCCCAGCCCCACCTTCATCACCAGCGCCATCGCGTACATGTTGATGCCCGACATGAGGACGGTCATGAAAGCGAAGCAGAAGGCGCCCAGGAACCGGGTGGACTCGCCATAGCGGAGCTCGAGGTAACCGGGAACGGAATGCGTCTTCGAGATGTAGTAGAAGGGCATCATGACGACGCCGAGGAACAGCATGGCAGGGATGGCGCCCACCCAGTACCAATGGGCGGCGAGTATCCCGTACTGATAGGCCGCCGCCGCCCAGCCCATCAACTCCAGTGCGCCGAGGTTGGCGGATAGAAAACTCAGCCCCGCCACCCAGGCCGACATCTCTCGGCCCGCCAGGAAAAAGTCCTCGCCGCTCTTCGTGTATTTCCTCAGGTAGAAGCCGATGCCCAGGACCATCGCAAAGTAGACGATGATGATGGCGAGGTCTACTGGATGGAGAGAAATGATCTGCGAGGTCAAAGTCTCTTCTCCTGGCCGTGCGTCACGTCGGCAGCGATGGTATCACTTGCGGACTTGGGTGGACGGGAAAGTTGCGGCCCGCGGTGGCAACGCTGGACCATTAGTCGATTATAAGAATCGAAACGAGAATTTTGCTGCCGTTGTAGCGCCGGCATCTTGCCGGCTGTCGCGCGGGCATCCTGCCCGCACGTCCTGAGGCGGGACGCCTCAGCGACAGCCGCCGAGACGGCGGCGCTACGCGATATCAAGGGGGCCGGGGTTCGCTAGGCTTTGCGCATGACTCGCTGGATCGACAAGGCACGGCCCGTGTCGACGTCCGCTTCGATCAGGACGCCGGCCAGACGCACGTCGCCTTTGGCGGCGTCGAAACGGGCGGGCAACTGGTTCAGGAACCTCTGGATGACCGACGCCTTGTCAATGCCGATGACGGAGTCGTAGGGTCCGGTCATTCCGAGATCGGTGATGTAGGCGGTGCCGCCCGGCAGCACGGCCTCGTCGGCCGTCGGCACGTGGGTGTGAGTTCCCACCACCGCCGTCATGCGACCATCCAGGTACCATCCCATGGCGATTTTCTCGGACGTCGCCTCGGCGTGCATGTCCAGGATTCGAAGCTTGACCCCGGCGGGAACCTGCTGGAGCAGCGCGTCGGCGGTCCGAAAAGGGCAGTCGATCGTCGGCATGAACACCCGGCCCTGCAGGTTCATTAACGCGTACTCGAGGCCCGCGCGCGTCCTGCCGAGGTAGAGACCGTGGCCGGGAGCCTGGCCCGGGCCGCTCGGGTAGTTGGCCGGCCGCAGCAACCGTCCGTCGGCGTGATCGGCGAGGTAAGGAAGAATTTCCTTCTTGTCCCAGATGTGGTTGCCGGAAGTCAGGACAGCGATGCCCAGGCCGAGCAGTTCCTCGACCAGGGCGGGCGTGATCCCAAAGCCCGCGGCGGCGTTTTCCCCATTCGCCAGAACCAGGTCCGGCGAATATTCCTCCACCAGCCGCGGCAAGATTTCCTTGACCGCGCGGCGGCCCGGCTGACCGAAGATGTCCCCAATAAAGAGAATTTTGCCGGTCACAAAGCTCCTGAAGCCAGCGCGCCATGTCGGAGCATCCGGCTCGCCAGTTGCCGTGCCCAACGAGGCGCGGACTCTTTGGCCGCTGGTTGAGGGTCGAGAAACTGTCGCTGGGAGAAGTGAAGCCTGGACGGATCGCTTCGCTGCCGCGAGTAACTCCTGAACCCAGTATCCGAACCCTGAACTATAAAGAGCGACGTAAGTGGTAGCGACGCTCTATGAGCGCCGAGCGGCGGTCACAGACCGCCCCTACAGCGGAATGCCCACAAGTTACGTCGCTCAGTATAATTACGGAGCAGCCCGCTCAGCCGTGTGACCCGCGTGATTCGAACCTCATCATTGAGGTGGGTGCCCTCCGCCTCCCTTTAGGCCTCAAGCTCTGCGGTGCAAAGCCTTTGGCGCACCGGAAAAGCGAGTTAGGCTCCCTTTTAGACGGTGTTGGTTCAAATAACCGTCGTGTCAGCACCTGCCTCGCAGGACTTACTCCGTAAACCTCGGCAGGTGGTAGGTAGTATGTGGCATCGGGACGTTCCCACCTACCACCTGCTACCTACCACCGACTCACCGGCTCAGACGGCCTGTTTGAGCAGATCGTCGAGTATCTCGCTGCACTCGTCGACCCTCCGGGCGGCATCCTTCTCCAACTCTTCGTGCCGCGCCTTCAACTGGTGGTACTCATCGGCGATGTTCAGGGCGGCCAGGACTGCCAGGCGCAAAGACTCTACGGTCTGGGTGCGTTTGGCAATCGACCGCATCTTCTCGTCCACGTACTGCGCCAGTTTGCGTTTGTATTCAGGGTCGAGCTGCCCGCCCATCGGGTACTCCTGATCGTAAATCGTCACGCGGATCGGACCGCTCTCAGTTCGTGCCACGTAGTTTGCCTCCGCCGCGACGCCCGCGCCCCGCCTTCGGCCCCCCCCTTACGCAGAGCGCATCGCTAATGCACTCTTCTCTCCCCTGGGGAGAGGGGCTGGGGGTGAGGCGACGTCCGAACCCACCGGATGCGTACTGACTAATTATCCCGCAGAATCGGGCTTTGTCAACAATTCGATCTGCTCGACGAGCTTCGCAATGCGGCTCCGCACTTCTTCGCGCTCGCGGCGCAGCGCCTGCAGTTCCTTTTCCAGCGCGGCTGAGCCCTTGGAACCCTGCTTGGATTCCGCCTTCGACCGTTCCAGTTCCCGCTCGAGGGCGCGTTTTTCGGCCTGGGCCTGCTTGAAGACCTCGACAGCCTTGCGCAGCTTTTTCTCAAGCAGCTCGAACTTGACCTGGGTCGCGCTCACAAGAGAGTCCAAATTGTAGAGACGTTCCGCCGGAACGTCTCTACGTGGTGCCAGCGCCGCAAATGCCGGCGAGTCGCCCGCGCTCTCCGCTCTACGAACGCAGCCGGATGTTCAACGGCTCGAGGGTCTCGACCAGCCGCTGGCTCAGTTGCTCGACCTCGTCGCTCGTCAGCGTGTGAGTCAAGCTCGAAAACGTGACACGGAGCAGCAGGCTGTAGTGTCCGGGCGGGACCGAGCCGCCGTGGAACAAGTCCACCGGCTGAAAGCTCTGGACTGCGGTATCGAGCGAGCTGCGAACGGCCTCCTCCACTTCACTATACCGAACACCGTCGGGCAAAATCAGCGAGAAATCGCGCTCGACGGCCGGGAACTTCGAGTAAGCGCGGAAAGTCCGCGTGCGGAGCGGCCGCGCGAGCAGGCGCTGGAAATCTACTTCCGCCAGCCACACCGCCTGGCGCAGTTTGTACCCGGCGGCGATCTCGCGACTGAGCTGGCCGAAAACGACCAGCGTCCCGTCCGCGTCCGCGAACCGCCCGCCCAACCCGGGTTCGTAGTATTGGCAGCCCGAAGGCTCAAATCGAAGTGCAGGCACATCGAAGGCTGCAAACACGGTTTCCAGATCGCCCTTAAGGTCGAAGAAATCGAGGGGCTTCTCCTGGTCGTGGACGGTGGCTCGGCGGCGACGGCCGCTTGCACCCAATGTCAGCACTCGCCGTTCGTCGGGCAAGCCTTCGCGGGTTTGCGGCAGGGCGGAGTAAGTCTTTCCGACCTCGAACAGCCGCACGTCGCGCTGGTCCCGGTCCAGGTTCCAGCCGAGCGCCCGCAACATGCCTGGCACCGGCGTGGAACGTAACGCCGAGGCTTCCTGGCTGAGCGGGTTCACGAGGGCGACCGTCGGCCGGTCGGTGAAGCGCGCGTTTTCGCCGGGGTCGACCATCGAAGGAGCGATAACTTCCCGATACCCCAGACCGACCATGATGCTCGATACGGTCAATTCCTTCTCGCGCCGCGTGTCGCGCTCGACCCGTGGCGGGGCAGGACGTACGCACGCCGGCAGGCGGTCGTATCCGTAGACACGCGCGATTTCCTCAATCAGATCGACTTCGCGCGCCACGTCGAGGCGGAATGACGGCGGCGAGACGCGCCACCGCCCGGCGCCGTCCGCTCGCATCTCGAAGCCGAGTGAACGCAGAATCCATTCGACGTCTTCCGCCGGAAGCTCTGCCCCTAAGATGCGGCGGATTTCACTCGGACGGAGCTCGAGTTCGCGGCGCAAGTAGGGGCGCGGGTAAACGTCAACGACTCCCCGGAGTACTTCGCCTCCCGCGAGTTTGGCGATCAGGCCGGCGGCGCGGTCGAGAGCCACGGGCGCCATCTCAATGTCGGCCCCGCGCTCGAAGCGGTGCGAGGCTTCGGTGTGCATTGCGTGAGCTTTTGAGGTGCGCCGGATCGAGACCGGGTCAAACCAGGCACTTTCAAGCAGCACCGAGCGCGTGCTCGATGAGATTTCGGACGCCTCTCCTCCCATGACGCCCGCCAGCGCCACCGGCCGCCGGCCGTCGGCGATCACCAAGTTGTCGGCGGTCAGAGCGCGGTCCACTCCATCGAGAGTCCTTAATCGCTCGCCGGCGCGCGCCCGCCGCACAATGATCTTCTTGTCGCGCACACGGGCGAGATCGAAAGCGTGCAGCGGATACCCGAGTTCCATCAGGACGTAGTTCGTGACGTCGGCTACGTTGTTGATCGCGCGAACGCCCACGATCTCGAGGCGGTTTTTCAGCCATTCGGGCGAGGGCTTCACCTCGACGTTCCTGATCACGCGCCCGCAATAGCGCGCGCACAAGTCCGGGTCTTGAATCTCGATCGAGACTTCACTCTCGGCCGATGCTCCGGACTCGTTCACCCGAACATCGAGGCGCTTAAGCGGCTGGCGGTAGAGTGTCGAAAGCTCGCGCGCCACGCCATAATGGCTGAGACAGTCCGGGCGGTTGGTAGTGATCTCGAGTTCGAAAATCCAGTCGTCGCCCGCAGCGGATACCGACTCCGCACCGAGCCCCAGATGTTTGAGGTCGTCCTTGAGCTTCCGAGGCTCGACCCCAATCTCGACGAATTCGCCAAGCCAGTTGAGGGACGCCTTCATAGTAGGTGGTAGGTAGTAGGTAGTAGGTGGTAGCTTGGGGTAACGCCCACATGCTACATGCCACCTACGACCTACTGTCCCTATATTAACTGTCCTTATATCAGAATTGTTCCAGGAACCTCACGTCACCCTGGAAGAACAACTGGATGTCGGGAATGTCATACTTGATCATCGTGAAGCGGTCGGTGCCGAGGCCGAAGGCCCAGCCCGAATAACGGTCGGGATCGATGCCGCCGTGGCGCAGCACTTCGGGGTGGACCATGCCGCAGCCCATCAATTCAATCCAGCCGCTCCCCTTGCACACGCGGCAGCCCTGCCCGTCGCAGACCGCGCAACTCACGGCTACCTCGCCGCTCGGCTCCGTGAAGGGAAAGAAAGTCGGATTGAAACTCGTGCGGACCTTCTCGCCGAAAAACTTCTTGGCGAAGAAATCGAGCGTGCCTTTGAGATCGGCAAAAGTAATGTCCGTATCGATGGCCAGGCCCTCGACTTGGTGGAACATGGGCGAGTGAGTGGAGTCCGGATTGTCGCGCCGGTAGCACTTGCCCGGCGCGATGATATAAAGCGGCGCGCCGTACTTCTTCATGGCCCGCATCTGTACGGGCGACGTGTGCGTACGCAACACGGTCTGAGCGTCCACATAGATCGTGTCAAAATCGTCGCGCGCCGGATGAGTCTCCGGAATGTTCAGAGCGTCAAAATTGTAGTACACGGACTCAATCTCGGGTCCGGTCTCGATGGTGAAGCCGAGCTCGAGGAAGATGTCTTCGATCTCGCGCTGCACGCGCATGACAGGGTGAATCGAGCCGAGCGTTCTGCGGTAGCCGGGGAGCGTGAGGTCGGACGGAACCGTGTGCGCAGGCTTGCTTGCCATCAGTCTGCCGAATGTGTCGACTGCCCGTGCGACTCTGTCTGCTTTGCGCAGCAGTTGTTCGACCTCGAGCTTTTCTGCAAGCTTGCGAAGTTGATTGAACTCGCGACCTACAACAGGTTTCAGTTCCTTCGAGGCGGGCTTCAGCCAATGTTCATCAAGGCGGGCGAGAATGCCGTTCTTACGCGCGAGCCACTTGTCGCGGAGCGCCTTTGCCTCGGCTTCACCCACCGTACCGCGGAACTCCTGGCGCTGGGCCGCCATCGCAGCGCGAACTTCGGTGAAGAGCTTCTCGACACCTGCAGCATCCGAGACGCCAAGCTCTTCGAGAGTCTTACCGACTTTTTCTTCCACCGTCATAACCTATCGCGTCGTCGCTCCCTTTTCGTCCATCAAACGCTGGCCGTGGGATGCACGCCGGCAGTGGCTTGTGGAGCGCCCGGGACTACGGCCTTGACCTTGGCGGCCAGCTCCGCAAACGCCGCCGCGTCGCGCGCCGCCATCTCGGAGAGCATCTTGCGGTCGAGCTCGACGCCCAGCGTCTTCAAGCCGTGAATGAACTGGCTGTAGGTAAGCTGGTGAGCGCGCGCCGCCGCGCTGATGCGAACGATCCAGAGGCGGCGAAAGTCGCGCTTGCGCCGGCGACGGTCGCGGTAGGCGAACCGACCGGCGCGGTCCGCGGCCTCCTTCATAGCTCGGTAGAGCTTGCTCTTGTTGAGGAAGGACCCCTTGGTAAGCTTGGCGAGCTTCTGGCGCTTGGCGCGGCGCACAGTGCCGCGCTTGACTCGAGGCATGGGTTTCGCTCCTTTCCGGGGATTTCGAGGCGATGAAGGCACCCAGCCGATTGGCCTTCTCGCGCCCGCAAAAGCAGGTGTCAGGTTCCAGGTGCTTAGCTGTCAGAGCAAAGCCTGACGGTTCCATCTGAAACCTGACACCTGAAACCTGGCACCTGAAACCTGCTTTACCGCCCGTAAGGCAGCATGGCCCGAACGTGCGGGACGTCGGGAGCGGAGACGGCAGTGTGGTCTGGCTGAGCCTACGCTTCCGCTTCCTCGGCTTCGACGTCAGAATATGGCGGGCGCCCGAGTGCCCTCGCATAACCTTGCCCGTGGCGGTGAACTTGAAGCGCTTGGCAGCGCCCTTGTGCGTCTTCAATTTCAGTTTAGCTTTCAGCAGAAGCTCCTCCTGGAAAAAGTCGAAAGTCAAAGAGTCGAAAGTCAAAGAGTCGAAAGTCGAAGAGCGTGAGCCTTCGACTTTCTACTCCGACCGCGCCTACGGCTTGGGCGTGACCGGCGCAGCGGCAGGCGCGGACGCGCCCGCGGCGGGCCCCGCTTTGCCGGCAGCGGGCGTGCTCGCAACGGCAGGCGATGCGGGTTTCCCGCTCGGCGCCGCCGGCTTTGGAGGTTTGGCGCCCTGAGCCTCGGGTTTTGGAGCTTTGCCCCCGCCACCCGGTTTCTTTGGGGCGAGAATGGCGCTCAGGTTAGGACCCTCCTGCTTGGGCCGCGTCTCGACCTGGGCGGCTTCGCCCAGCTCATCGATCAACCGCTGCATCATCTCCCACCCTAGATTCCGGTGCGCCATTTCGCGGCCGCGAAACATGATGGTAGCCTTCACCTTGTTACCCGCCTGAAGGAACTCTACGATGTGAGTCCGCTTGGTCTGGAAGTCGTGCTCGGAAGTGCGAGGGCGGAACTTCACTTCCTTCATTTCGATCGACCGCTGGTGTTTGCGCGCCTCGTGCTGCCGCTTGCTGAGCTGGTAGAGGTATTTGCCGTAGTTGATGATGCGGCACACGGGCGGGTTCGCTGTGGGCGAAACTTCCACGAGGTCCAGTCCGCGTTCGCGAGCAACCTTCAACGCCTCGTAGGGAGGCATGATGCCCAGTTGGTTGCCGTCGTCGTCGACAACCCTGACTTCTCGGGCGCGAATCCTCTCATTCACACGAACAGATCGATCAGCAATAACTCTTCCCTCCTGGCCTGATCGGGCCAAAAAAACAGGTTTCAGGTGGCAGGTTTCAGGTGCCAGGTTCTAGGTTCCGGTGCTAGGTTTCAGGCAGTTGAGCATTACGATTGGGGAGCTCAAGATTCGAACCCCGAAACCTGACGCCCAGCACCTGACACCTAACACTTGAAACCTAGCACCGGGAACCTGAAACCTAATTTGCAGAGTTTACCACTTTGTCAAGCGCCTGTCGATAAGGTCTCGCAGCTCGCGAATGAAATCGCCCAGAGGCCGGAAGCCTGCGTCCCCGCTGTCGCGCCTCCGCACCGCGACGCCCCGGCCCTGGGCTTCGCGGTCGCCCACCACCAACATCAAAGGGACCTTCTGGAGCTGGGCGTCGCGGATGCGCGCATTGAGTTTTTCATTGCGGTCGTCGAGCTCAGCGCGCACTTTTGCGGCGCGCAGTTCCTCCGTCACCTCGCGGGCATACCCCATGTGCTTCTCGCTGATGGGCAAAACGACCGCCTGGACGGGCGACAGCCACACCGGGAACGCCCCGGCGTAGTGCTCGATCAGCACGCCGAAGAAGCGTTCGACCGAACCCAGCAGGGCGCGATGGACCATCAGCGGTTGGTGCACGTGGCCGTCCGGGCCCACATACTCCAGACCGAACCGCGCCGGAAGCGAAAAGTCAAACTGCACGGTCGTAAGCTGCCAGGGCCGGCCGATGGCGTCAATCAATTTGACGTCGATCTTCGGCCCGTAGAAGACGGCCTCGCCCTCCATGCGCTTGAAGGGAATATCGAGCCGCCGCAGGGTGTTCTCCAGGGCCCCTTCGGCGCGCTGCCAGTCCTCGACAGTGCCAGCGTAGTCTTGAGCGTGGGCAGGATCGCGGGCGGAGAGCTCGACCTCGTAACGGTCAAAGCCGAAAGTTGTGAGAACCAGCTTGGCGAAGTCGACGCAAGCCGCGATCTCACTTTCGATCTGCTCCGGCGTGCAGAAAATGTGCGCGTCGTCCTGGGTGAAACCTCGCACGCGCAACAGGCCGTGCATGACGCCGGACCGCTCGTAGCGATAGACCGTCCCGAACTCGGCCAGCCGCATCGGCAGTTCACGGTAACTGCGCCGTCGGTCCTTGTAGATGAGGATATGGAAGGGACAGTTCATCGGCTTTAACTGGTATTCCGCGTCCTCCAGCCGGATGGGCGCGAACATGTTGGCGCGGTAAAAACTGTCGTGACCGCTGGTCTTCCACAGGTCGAGCCTGCCGACATGGGGCGTGAACACCAGTTGATACCCGCGGCGCAGCAGTTCCTCCCGGAGAAAGTCTTCGATCTCCTTGCGGATGAGGCCCCCCTTGGGATGCCAGAATACCAGGCCCGGTCCTGCCTCATCCTGGATGCTGAACAGGTCCAAGTCCTGGCCCAGGCGCCGGTGGTCGCGCTTCCTGGCTTCGTCAAGCTGGGCAAGGTAGGCGTCCAGTTCCTTCTGGGTGAAGAACGCGGTCCCGTAGATGCGCTGCAAGGGGTGCGAGCGCTCGTCGCCCTTCCAGTGCGCACCCGCCACGCTGAGCAGCTTGAAGGCCTTGATGCGTGCGGTCGAGGGAATGTGGGGTCCACGGCAGAAATCCACGAACTTGCCGGTGCGGTAAACGGAGAAGACCGGCTCGGCCTTTTCGCGGATGAGCTCGCACTTCAAGAACTCGCCCATCCACTCGAAAAGCTTCAGCCCCTCGTCCTTGGGAAAGTACAGGCGCTCGTAAGGGAGGTCCGCCTTGACCAGCTCCCGCATCTTGTCCTCGATCTTCTTCAAATCATCCTCGGTGAAAGGTTTTTCGCGGAAGAAATCGTAGAAGAAGCCGGTCTCAGTGGGCGGCCCGATGCCGGGATGCGCGTCAGGGAAGAGTTCGAGGACCGCCGCCGCCAGGAGGTGCGCCGATGAGTGGCGATAGACCTCCAGCCCCTCGGGTGAGGGCGGTGTGACGAACTGAATGGGTGAGCTCGAC
>QHZK01000395.1 GCA_003224635.1 Acidobacteriota bacterium
GGCGGCGAGGCCCAGGACTCCCGCTTCAAAGCCCGCGGACAAGTCCAAGCCCTAAAGGCGGTCTAGAAGTCGACAGTCGAAGCTGACAGTGAGCCTGCCCGAGCGAAGACTGCGGTCGCGCGGCGTACGCCTCGCTCTCGCTCCCTTTGTTCCCTCCAAAAACTCCGCGTGCTGGATTTCAGGCTGGCACGCAGCGCAGGAATTGAGGCCCCGGCCCATGGAGTCAACGGCCCAATGACTCTCTAGGGTATCCCGCCACCTCATCCCGGGGCTGTCAACTCGTTCTAGGTTCGGCGTGGATGCTCACCTTGGAAATTTGCGGGAACGCTTTGCGGAATTTGAACTCCAAATCTTCGGTGATGTCGTGGGCGCGGGCCACGGAAAGGTCAGGCTCGAGCGTGCAGTGCAGCCTCACGACCACATTCTGACCCACCTGGTGGGCCTCCACGGAGTGGCAATCGAGGACGCCGGGCGTCTGCCGGGTGATTCTCATCAACCTTCGCTCCATATCGGAGCGGACGGACTGCGCCTCGCGCGCTGTCTCGACCTCTCTGAGCATGGGTTCTATGTGGATGTTGACTTCGTCGACTTCGGAGAGTTCGCGCTTGATCTCGCCTTCCAGGCTCGTGGCCCGGTCGTGGGCCTTGTCGAGCCTGAGGCCCGGGTCCATTTCCAGGTCCAGGTCGACGCTGACGCGTCCGTCTACTTTATAGGCCGTCACGTCGTGGACCTGGTAGTTCCCGCGATGGGCAATGGAGCGAATTCTCTCGACCGTATCGCTCGAGGCAGGCTCGCGCGGAGCCGCGTGGACCACCACGTCGGCTTCCGGAAAGAGCTCGTGGACTTTGGACTCGACCGCCTCCACCACCGCGCGAGCGTGCTCGAAGGGGATGTTGCTCTCCAGAGTGAGCCGCAGGTCCGCGAACAGCCGGTCTCCGCTTTGTCGGACGCGGATTCGGTCGTAGTTCAGCACGCCGGGCACACCGGCGACCGCTTCCGCGATTTGGGCGGAGGTGCCTTGGGGGGCGGCGTCCACCAGCGCGTCGAGTGTCCTTCGCCCCAGCCGCGCGCTGATATAGACGGTAATCCCGCCCACCAGCAGCGCCGCGATCGGGTCGGCGGCGTCGAGCCACGGCGCCCCTAACCGCTGGGCGAGATAAACCAGTGCCAGCCCGAGGATGACCACGCTTGAGCTGTAGATGTCGGTCGAAAAGTGCAAAGCGTCCGCTTCGAGGGCCTGGCTGTTGTATTTTCGCGCCACGCGAGACAGCGCCCGCGAGCGAAACGCGTCGATAGTGATGGACGTCACCAGCACGCCAAAAGCCCACGCCGAGGGGTCGACGTGGACCGCGTGGAAAAAAAGCCGGCGCACCGCCTCGAGAATGATCAAGGCGCAAGTAACCAGCAGCAGCGCGGTTTGAACAAACGCCGAGAGGTGTTCGAACTTGCCGTGTCCGAAGGGGTGCGACGAATCGGCAGGCCTGTCCGCCAGGCGCACGGACATATAGGTGACACCGGCCGCTACGAGGTCGAGCGCTGAGTGCGCCGCTTCCGACAGGATGCCCAGGCTGCCCGTCAGCGACCCGACAACGATCTTCAAGCCCGTCAGCAGAGAAGCGGCAAGTAGTGAAGTCAACGCCACCGACTGCTTTTCCCGTCTGGGGAGGTTTGGTTCGAGCGTGGCCTGCAGCGTGGGCATTCGTCTGTCGCCCGTTCTCTGTTTGCTACTCTGCTGTCGCTCTATCTTACTACGGGGACGCAGAGTAGCGCGGACCTGCCTCTCTCGGGACGGCGCGGTGAGCCGCCTCTGAGACGTTCCAGCGGAACGCCTCTACGAAAGCCGCGAACCTCGAAAAAAACAGGTCCGCGCCGCCTTGCTCCAAAAGGTGTGGAACGGCATCAGGGGTGGGTGAGTTCGTGGAGCGCCGCCTCGAGTTCACTCCGGGCGTGCTCTTGCCCCTGGCTGCGAGCGACTTCGATTCCCTTGGCAAACACGTTTTTTGCCTCGCCCGCGCGACCCTGCTTCACGAGGAACTTGCCCGCCTGATAGTAAGTAGCCAAGTATTCGGGTTGGTGCGTTAGCAGGTGTTCGAAGTGCCGCCAAGCCGGAGACGAGTGATCGGAGTTCGAAAGCTCCATCGCCAGCGCATAGCGCACAAACGCATTGGCAGGATCGGATTCAAGAGTTTCCGCGAGGAACTGGGCCCGGGTCTTTTCCATAGGAGTTCTCAGTTTTCAGTTCTCAGTCTTGAGTCGTCAGTAAGGAACACCGCGTCCTGGCTGATCGCTGAAGACTGATAACTTAACCAACTGCTTGTTGCATTGGACCATCGAGTGGCATAGTATAAGCGCCGCGAGCGGGAAACGCAAAAGCCTTTCACGGCCCGGTCGGCCACGACGAAGGTTTGACGACCGCCGCCGCTTCAAATTGATTCATTGAGTCACCCGACCGTTGAGCCCCTGAGCTCAGGGTCTTCAGTTTGTCAGTCATCAGTTATCAGTAAAGGACCTGAACCTGAAAGCGCTTTGAGATGACTGAGAGCTGACAACTTTCGTTAAATGACTCAATGACGGCACGGAGCGCTTGAAAGCATGGTGCAACGAAAGGGAAGGCCGGTGGCGGCATCGAGAGCAGAAATGCTGGAGGTGGTCTTGCCGAACGACGCCAATCCCCTCGGAAACATCCTGGGCGGAAAGGTGATGCACCTGATCGACATGGCCGGGGCGATTGCCGCGCACCGCCACTCCCAGAGTCACGTGGTCACCGCGTCCGTAGATTATGTGGATTTCGTGCATCCCATCCGCGTCGGGCAGGTCATCGTCCTGCGGTCACACGTCACTCGGGCTTTCCGCACGTCCATGGAAGTGGAAGTTAAGGTGTACCTCGAAGATTACGTCACGGGCGAGCGGCGCCAGACCAGTTCCGCCTTTGTCACTTATGTTGCGGTGGACTGCGAAGGACGACCCACGGTGGTCCCGCGGCTCATGGTCCGGACAGCGGAAGAGAAACGGCGTTATCGCGAGGCCATGGAAAGGCGTCGCTGGCGGCTGGAGCTGGCGGCGCGCGCCCACCGTCGCTATTTTGAGAACGGCCGCAATTTGAGAACGGCCCGCAATTTGAGAACGGAATGACCGGCGACCGCCAGGCCTGCCCTGAGCGAAGCGAATGGGGTCGTCCAGACAGGAGACCATTATGAAAACGAAACGCACCAAGATCTTCTCCGGCACGCCCTGGGAGCCCCTGGCGGGCTACTCGCGCGCCGTACAAGCAGGCGAGACGGTCCACGTGTCGGGAACCACGGGGACGGACCCCTCGGGGAAGGTCTTGGCGCCCGGTGACGCCTACGCCCAGACCGTTCAAGCGGTCCGTAACATCGAGAACGCCCTCAAGCGGCTGGGGCTCGGCCTCGAAAACGTGGTGCGGACCCGAATCTTCCTTACCGACATCGATCGATGGCAGGAAGTGGCCAAGGCCCACGCCGAGTTCTTCGGCGAGATCCATCCCGCCACCAGCCTGATCGGCGTCTCCCGCCTGATTGATCCCGAGATGCTCGTGGAGATCGAAGCGACAGCGGTGGTGTGAGCCGGGTCGCGCTTTAATCTGTTCCTTGAGAGGCCGCGCGAGCGAGCGGCAGGCTCACTTGGACGCGCACCTCTTGTGCCGTGTCCCCGGATTCACCTCGGGTGCCGTGAGCAGCGAGGAGATCTTCGGAAAAAGGGTTGCGGCCTTTTGGACCTGCGGGTCGTTCCTCACCTCGACTTCGTTTGCGGCATCGAGCCCGTGCGCGAGGGTGATGATTTCGGTCTTGATTCTCAGCTTAAGGTAATCCTGGTCTTTGGACCAATACTCCTCCGGGGCGCGCATGCGCTCCCGCGTCAGAAACTCGCGAAAATTCTCCAGCACCTTGGAATCCGGCTCAAAGTTCGGGTCCACCCTGCTGTGCAGCGTAAGGTAATCCGAAGCGAAAGTAGTGAACACACCGCGCTGGCTCAAGAACGCGGCCCAGGGATCGAGCGAGCGCGCCGGAACGACCACGTCGGGTGTGATGCCGCCGCCCGCCGTGACGGGCCTGCCGTCGTCCGTGTGGAAGACCCTTGCGAGCGCGGTTGTCGTGCCCGCATTCCTGGAACGAGGATCCGCGAGCTGCTGCCCAAGGTGAGCCTGCGTCTGGTCGCCTTTCCCGACCGTCGCCGCGTCGACCTCGGCCAGCGCCGTGCCGGGCAGCGGGCGCTGGATCGAGCGGCCGCTCGGCGTGAAATACTGCGCCGTGGTCAGCGCCAAGCCGGTCTTCTCGCTCAAGCCCATGACGCTTTCGACGACGCCTTTGCCGAACGTCGGCTCCCCGACAATCAACGCGCGGTCGTGCTCCTGCAACGCTGACGCGACCACCTCCGCGGCGCTGGCCGTGTTTTCGTTGACCAGCACAATCATCGGAAAGTCGAACTCGGAAGGCGGGGAGCCTGCGTGGTCCTGAGGGTCCGCCGGGCCCCGCGCGACCGTTCGATAGCTCTTCTCAGGCTGCGCCCGGCTACGCACTGTGAGGACCAACTGATCGGGCTTCAAAAAAAGACCGGCCACGCCAATCGCGGAGTCGACCATGCCGCCGTGGTTGTCGCGCAGGTCGAGCAGAAGACCCTTCAGGCTCGGCCCTCCCAGCCGGGCCACCGCGTCAGCGAGCTCCTGGGCTGTTTTCTGCTCAAAGCCCGTACAATGGATATAGCCGATCCCGGGCGCGAGCATCAACGTCTTGTCAACCGTAGGCAGGGCCACTTCGGCCGGGTCCAGTGCGAAATCTTGCGCTACCAGTTTGCCGGGATGGATCACGCCCAGGCGCACTCGTTGCGAGCGCGAGCGCTGCAACAGCTCAATCAAGGAATTGAAATCGAGGCGATTGATCCGGGTCCCATTAACCTGCACAATCTCGTCCCCGGGGCCCAGTCCTGCGCGCCAGGCGGGCGATCCCTCCGCAGTCTGCAGGACCACCACTTTGCCGGTCTGAACGTACAAAACGGAGCCGAACCCTAGTGCCTCGCCGCGCGCCTGCTGCTGCAAGAGGTCGAACTGGTCACGATTGAAAAAGGCCGAAAAGGGGTCGAGGGCGGAGAGCATCCCCCGGACCGCGCCTTCCAGGATCGCCTGGTCCGGCTTCACAGTGTCCATGTAGTTCTCGTCCAGGACTCCGTAAACCTGAGCGAACTTCGAGGCTTCCTCGGTTGCGTCCACTGAAGGAGCTGCAGGCGCCTGAGCTTGGGCCGTGAGCGTGGCGGCCAGAAGCAGAGCGCCGCTGCCCGATAGAATCCAGCGGAAGGGCCTGGCAGAGTGCTGAAAAGCCTCTTTCAGCGTCAAGCTAGGCCAGCTAGGATTGAGCGCGAAGGGACGCAGTCGGGCGCAGCCGACGGGGCCATCCAAGGCGACTCCGAGCCGGCGCAAAACGATCTGGGAACGACACACCCTGGAGTCCAATCCGATCTCGATCCCTTCCCTTCAGTATAACTCAGATGCGTGATTCCTTCGGGAAGGGAATCGAATCGAACCAGGACTTGGAATTCGGGATTCAGGGTCGCGTCAGCGAAAAGGAATTCTTGTCAAGCCGGAGCGCGCGTGTGAACATCCGGACTGGCGGCGCCGAAATTGAACTGAAGGCGAATAGGCCGGAGTCCGGCATATTTCCGGATGGCAATCGGCAGCCAACCAGGTCCCTCCCATGAGCAAACGGCGAGCGCCCAAGCGTTTTCAAGCTTCAAAGGAAGTCAAGCGGCGGGCTCGATTGCAGGTGGGCCAACCGCCACCCTCGCGGACTCACGGAAGCCGCAAGCAGAAGCCACCCAAACACAAAAAGCGCGAGGTCGAGATGGAGGAGCGGTAGCTATTGCGCTTCCAGTATTTCAGTCGGTCTGTATTTCTTGACTAAC
>QHZK01000396.1:0-265 GCA_003224635.1 Acidobacteriota bacterium
GAGGGGATGCCTTCTCGGGTCATCGCCTGGCCTCAATTACCCCCATGTAGAGGTACCCGACTAAGCTGAACGGAAGCCTGCCCGCTCTGGAACCGAGGCGGCCACATGCGTGTTTTGGGGGAGTCTCCCACGCTCTCCTGAGGCCCTGGCACACATCGTCGACTTGGAGAACAAGGCCATGAACCCCTTCAGCTTGCGCCCCACCGAACCCCGTTGCTTGCTCCTCGGCTCATTTCTGATCTTGGCAGCACTCGGCTTCAGCGCG
>QHZK01000396.1:340-4608 GCA_003224635.1 Acidobacteriota bacterium
GTTATCGGACACGGATACGACCCACGTGAACGTGACGTTCACCCGCGCACTTCTCGTCGTCCGCGACGTCCGTTTCAAGACCTCCCAGGATGGAGATGACGAGAATGACACCACGGACGTGGAGCGCAACGACCCCGTGGGACACGCAGAGGCGGATTCAGAGCAGCAAGATCAGCATGAGGACGGGATCGTATTCCGCGGCCCCTTCGTGATCGACCTTCTCTCCCATCACGCCGACAGCCTGGATACGAAGCTCGTGCCCCCGGGCCTCTACGAACGGATTCAAGGTCACCTGCAAGCGCTTCACGAAGGAGACGCTGCCGCCACGCCGAATCTCGCATTCCTGATCGGGAGCACCGTCGACCTGGAAGGAACCATCGCCGGGAACGGTGGCGGACCGTTCACGTTCAAGACGCGGCTCGACGATGAGTTCCAAATTCGCGGAGCGTTCACGGTCCAAACCGGCACTCCGGCCACCGCGTTTCTGGTTTTCGATCCGAGCCGCTGGCTCGTGGACCGCGAAGGACGCTTCCTCGATCCCCGGAACCCCGACAACGCCCAGGCGATCGAGAGCGCCATCCGCCACGCGATCAACTTCGGAGCGGACAACGACCACGACGGCGAGATGGACGAGGTGGAGCATTCCGCCTCGAGGTCCCAAGCCTTCGGCGTGAGATGATCGCGAGACCGCAAGTCACCTCTTGCGCATCCAGACGCCCCACGTGACCGGCCCGGCCTCCTTATCGGTTATTGGGCGACCCGCCACCTTGAGGGCCAGCTTTATCTGACCGTGATGGTAGCCCTCGTGCCATAGCATGTGCTGGAGCAGGAGGATTGGGTGGTCGTAGTGAAGGTTCATGGCCCGGCCTGCTTCCACCCTCCCCTTTACCGCGTCCCGCACCGCCCTGGCGCTGTCGTTCAGCATCTGTGCGATGCGACCAGGGTCACGTTCGACCGTCCATTCTTCCTCGGGCAGATTTCGGGCGAACTCGGGGGCGTCTTCGAAGACGAACACGAGTCGTACAAAGTGGATGTGCGTGAACAGCTGACCGATCGATGGGCTGCCCTCCATCACCCTGACTTCCAGCCCGCCCTCCGGGAGCGCGCGCAGCAGATTGAGCAGGATGGTGTTGTTCCGGTCCCAGGAGTCCAGCAGAGCATCGAGCAGGCGTTCGTCTGGTGTGCCCGACATTTCCAGACCCATCCTCAGTGCAGCGTAGCAATGGTGGAAGGTTCCTTGGGGCGCATCGCGGACACCCGGGCGACGATCTTGTCCCCTATCGTGTCGAGCACGACCCCGGTCCCAGGGTGCAGGGACGGGACGAGGCGCGCCCAGTCGTGCGCGGAGGTGACGCACAGGGCAGCGCCTCCCTCGTCGAGTAAGCGATTCAAGCCCTCGGATCCGCGGACGATCGGCAACGGGTGGGATGTGTAGAACGGCTTGGCGCGGTTCGAGAGAACCGTCACCGGGCGCTCTGTGTAATAAGTCACGCCTCGCGCGAGCAAGGGCGAGGCCATGAGCGTTTCGGATGGCCGCAGCTCTGCCAGAACCTTCCGGGACAGAGAGCGCGCAGAGACGATCGCGTCCACGGACGGACCCGCCCAGGCCAGACACACCACGATCAGAACGATCGAGCTGAAGCCGGTCGCGGCAATCCACGAGAGCGAGATGCGGCGCGTCTGGAGCACGAGCGCGATCGTGAGGAACACCGCCACAAGGCCGAGCGGCCATGCCAGGCCAGGGTACGGGAGCATTCGCGGGGCAACCAGGAACGGAACTACCTGGGCCAGACCCAACCCTGCCATCGCCCACTTCTCCAGGCGGCCCCTGCCTTCCGCCAAGAGCAGCAGATCCAGAGTCCGGCCTATCAGCAACGCGAGAGGCACGAAGAGAAAGAGGACGTAGCTGGGCAGCTTCGACTGAGCAAGCGTGAAGAATACGAGGCAGAGGAGCCCCCAGGTCGCCAGGAAGCGCGAAGTGGCATCTTCCATGACTCGTCTTCGAATGCCACCCATCCAAGCGGCCAGAACGGGCAACCACGGCAGCGAGCCCGCGGCGAGCACGGCGAGATAGTAGTAGACATGATTGTTGCTGCGATGTTCCGCGTGGAAGAATCGTTCCACGTTTTCGTGAACGAAGAAGGCGTCGAAGTAGGCGTTCCCGAACTTCTGCAACATGATCGCATACCAGGGCACCGCAATCGCGGCGAAGAGGACCAGCCCACCCGCCAGCGGAAGAGGTCGAGGCTGGAACCGATTCCCTCGCACGAGGAGCACCGCAAGAATCGCGAATACGGGGAGGATCAACCCGAGCGGACCCTTGGTCAGCACCGCGAGGCCGCTCATCCCGCACGCGGCGACGAACCACAGCCCGGACGGGCGCTCGGTACGACTCGCGAGCCAGAGCGAGAACACGGATCCGCACACGAAGGCCGCGAACACCATATCCGTCAGAACCATCCGTGCCGAGACGAAGAACTCCACGCTCGTTGCGAGCACCAGGGATGCCAGGAAGGCCGTCCGCTTGTTGAATGCGCGCGCTCCAAAGATCAATGTCATGAACGCCAGCAAAGTCGCAAAGAGAGCGGCCGGCGCTCGCGCGGCGAACTCATGGTTCCCCAAGCCCCGGAATGAGGCCATGGAGAGCCAGTAGATGAAGATCGGTTTCTCGAACTGAGGTTGGCCGAAGATCCGCGGAGTGGCCCAATCGTGAGCCTGGAGCATTTCCCGGCAAGATTGGGCGTAGAAAGGTTCATCCGGATCGATGAGCCCCAGGTAGCCCAGGCGCCACCAGAAGCAGATCGTGCAGAGGAGAAGCAGCCCCGCGACGAGAAGCCACCGTCGCGTCAGGTCGGACCTGTTCAGGGGCGGAATCCCTTAGGCCTTCGCTTTCTTCGAAGGTTTCGACTTGCCGGAACTGTTGAGGGCGACCGCTTGGCGAACGAGCGCCTTGAAGGCGGATTCGTCAACTTCTTCTCCTTCGTGGATGTCGATCGCGCGGCGTGTGTTTCCGTCGAGACTCGAGTTGAAGAGACGGACCGGATCTTTCAACGACGCGCCCTTGGCGAAGGTAAGCTTCACTATATTCTTGTAGGACTCGCCGGTGCAGATGATGCCGTCGTACGACCAAATCGGAGTGCCCATCCACTTCCACTCCTCGACGACGTCCGGGGCTGCTTCCTTGATGAGCTTGCGCATTCTGCCGAGGGTTTCCCCGCGCCAGTCCCCGAGTTCGGCGATTCTTTGCGAGATGAGCTCCGATGCCGACTGGCCTTGGCTCGTGCCAGACTTTTTCATGTTACCGGAACTGTACGCCCAGCGGGATCGTCGCACCAGCGCCAGATTACCCCCGCATGTCCTCCTGGCTCACAACCTCCGTGGTTTCCTGCTTCCGAGACGTTCGGACAATAATTTGTAGAATCGGCATGCACGAATTTCTCTCCGGAGCCGCCGGGAGGCACCAGGAGGGCAAATAATGCAAATTGGCTGTCTAATCCGGCATGAGATTGCGTGGCATGCATCATGCTGCCTCCGTACCCGGACGTAGGGGTGCCCGCGTCTCTACATCGGGCCCCGTTCCCATCGCGAAATACGCAGTGCGCGCGGAGTTGGCGGAGTTTCCGCCGGATGCGCCTTGTCAGCCAACAACCAGCTCGGACAGCTCATGCCTCGGCACAATGGCTCATCGACACGGACGCCCATTTCGCAGTTGGTCGACCTCCCGGCCGCCGGTCCGCCGTCAGGTCTCGCCGCGCGCTTGGAACTGCTGGGCAATGCGCTCCGGCCCACCCCGCACGTGCCCTTGGCTATGGAGGGCATCCACCTATTTGCCAAACTCGAGTATGTCAACCCGGTAGGCAGCATCAAGGACCGCTCCGCCTACTGGATCCTCAAGCGGGCGGCCGAGCGAGGTGAGATCTGTGACCAGACGACGGTGATCGAATCCTCCTCCGGGAATTTCGCCGCCGCTCTCGCAGCCTTCACTCACCTGGTCGGCCTGAGATTCATCCCGGTCATCGACCCCAAGATCTCCAGCACGTACGAGTCGTTCCTCCGGCGCCTCTGCCCCAAGGTGGTGAAGGTCGAGGACCTGGACGACGCGGGCGGATTCCTGAAGACCCGTCTGGAGATGGTGAAGCATCTGTGCGCCACCGTTCCGAACCCGTACTGGACGAACCAGTATGGAAATCTGGACGCGATGGAGGCGCACTACAAGCTCACGGCGGGCGAGATCTGCGCCGATTTCGACTCGCTCGATTATGTCTTCA
>QHZK01000397.1 GCA_003224635.1 Acidobacteriota bacterium
ACATCAATCTGGGCATCCCGGACATGACCTTTACCGACGTGAATTTGCCCAGCACAGATCCACAGACGAACCGTTGCGGATTTGGTTGCATCACCACTGCCCAGGGCCTCTACCAATTTGCGGGAGCGCGCAGCGGCCAGATCGGCGCGCGCATCGACTTCTGACGCCATGCCGGTTTTCAGATCGAGGCGAAAGGGCGGGGTTTTAACCCCGCCGTCAGGCGGAACAGACAAAACAAAAACCTCATTATCCTGGGTCCCCTCGCGGCGGGCCTAAAGGCGCGCCCTTCCGCGCAGTCGGAAAACACACCCGCCTCGCGCTTAATTCCGGTACAATTTGAAACGCCGCATTACGAACGATCCTCGTTCGGCCTGAGCGCGGCAACAGCCGTTGCTCGCCGAAGCTCCGAGCGCTGATTGCTGATCGCTGACGGCGCGAAGAGGAGTTTCACCATGGACGCGAGCGCAGTTACCCAAACCCTCAAGCCCGGCAAGCTTTTCATCGGCGGTAAGCCGAGTGAATGCGCTTCGGGGAAGAAGATCGACGTGATGAACCCCGCGACGGGCGAGCTTCTGACCACGGTCGAGCGAGGCGAGGCGGCGGACGCCGATCGCGCCGTCAAGGCCGCGCGCCAGGCATTCGAGTCCGGTCCCTGGCCGAAGATGAACGCCTCGGAACGCGGGAAAATCCTCTGGCGGATCGGAGAGTTGATCGACAAGCACCGCGACGAGCTGGCGATGCTCGAATGTCTGAACACGGGCAAGACGCTCAAAGGAGCCCAGCGCGGCGACATGAAACCCGCCTCGGACATTTTCTACTACTACGCCGGCTGGGCTCGCAACCTGCACGGCGAGGTCATTCCTGTTGACGGACCGTTCTTGAACTACACGCTGCGCGAGCCGGTCGGCGTGGTGGGAATGATCACGGCGTGGAACTACCCGATGTTGCTGGCCGCCTGGAAGGTTGCGCCCGCGCTGGCCACCGGCTGCACGTGCGTCATCAAGCCCTCGGAGCTTACCCCGCTCACGACGCTGCGCCTCGCCGAGCTTTGCCAGGAGGCGGGCGTGCCAGACGGCGTGGTAAACGTAGTCACCGGCTACGGACCTGAGGCGGGAGAAGCGCTCGGCCGTCACATGGACGTCGACAAGATCGCCTTCACCGGCAGCATCCGCAGCGCCCGCGCCCTGCTCAAGGCGTCGGGAGAGAGCAACCTCAAGCGCCTGTCGCTCGAGCTCGGAGGCAAGTCGCCGAACATCATCTTCCCTGACGCCGACCTCGACACCGCCATCCCCGCCGCCTTCTGGGCCATTTACGCCAACAAAGGCGAGGTCTGCTCGGCAGGCTCCCGCCTGCTGCTGCACAAAGATATCCACGACCAGTTCCTCGAGCGGCTCGTCGACAAGGCCAAAAACATGCGCGTCGGCAACCCGCTCGATCCTAAGACCGAAATGGGGTCGCAGATTTCCCAGGCCCAGCTCGACCGCATCCTCGGCTATGTCAAATCGGGCGTCGAGGAAGGAGCGAAGCTGCTCTGCGGCGGCGAGCGCGATACGGAAGGCGAAAAAGCCAAGGGCTTCTTCGTGAAACCGACCGTGTTCAGCGGCGTGAAACCCAGCATGAAAATCGCCCAGGAAGAGATTTTCGGGCCCGTGCTCGCGGCGATAGAGTTCCGCGACGAAGAAGAAGCCGTCTCCATCTCGAACGGGACGGTCTACGGACTGGTGTCCGCCGTCTGGACGCGCGACATCCAGCGTGCCCACCGCCTGGCGCGCCAGATCAAGGCGGGCGTGGTCTGGATCAACACCTATAACGGCTTCGACAGCGCCGCGCCCTTCGGAGGCTACAAGCAGAGCGGGTTCGGACGGGAACAGGGAATGCACGCGCTTGAGTCGTATACCCAGGTGAAGTCGGTGTGGGTTGCGTTGTGAAGGGCCCCTCAGTTTCAATGATGATCCAACGATCCGGGCATGGCCACTCTACCCAAGAAACCGGTTGAACGCCCGCCGCTCGACCGGGTCTTCGCGCCCAACGGCTGGCTCGCCCGCCACCATCCTCGTTACGAGTATCGCCCGGCGCAGCTCGAAATGGCCGAAGACGTCGAGTCGGCGCTCGACAACCGACGGCACCTGATTGCTGAGGCCGGCACAGGGACAGGGAAAACGCTTGCGTATCTGGTGCCCATCATCCGCAGCGGCCGGCGCGTGGTGATTTCGACCGGCACCAAGAACCTCCAGGAGCAGATCTTCTTCAAGGACATTCCCTTTCTTCAGAAGCTGTTCCCGAAACTGCGCGCCACGCTGATGAAGGGCCGGCAGAACTACCTGTGTCGGCAGAAACTGTACGACATCGAGAAGCAGCCGGTGCTGAACGGCCTGGAAGAAGTGGACCAGTACGCGCAAATCCGCCACTGGGAGCGTCGCACGGAGACCGGCGACCGGGCGGAGCTCGGTGGCCTGCCCGACTCGAGCACGCTGTGGCCCCGCATTGACGCGCGCAGCGAAGCCTGCACCGGGCAGAAGTGCCAGCAGTTCGACCGTTGCTTCATCACCTGGATGCACCAGCGCGCCGCCGAGTCCGACATCATCATTGCGAATCATCACCTCTTCTTTGCCGACCTGGCCCTGAAACAGACGGAGTATGGCAGCCTGCTGCCCGACTACACGGCGATTGTTTTCGACGAGGCGCAGGAGATCGAGGAAGTCGCCACTCGCTACTTTGGCCTCCAAGTATCAAACTATCGCGTCGAAGAGCTGGCGCGCGACACGGAAGCAACGCTGCGCCTCAAGAGCATTGAGAGCCCCGAAGCGCTCGCCGCCGTGCGCGAGCTTCGCCAGCGTTCCGACCTTTTCTGGGGACTCTTTCCCTCGGCCGAAGGACGCGCCGCTTTCGACAACCGCGAGGGTTTCCTGGAGGTCAATCGCGGGCCGTACTCCGCGCTGCTGAACGGGTTGGTGCGGCTGGAGACGGAACTGGGCAGGCTCAAGGACCGCCCCGAAGAGATCAACAACCTCGCCCGGCGGGCCTCGGAGCTGCGTCAGGCGTTCGAGTTCGTCCTCGAAAGCCGCGATCCCAATTTTGTCTTCTGGTGGGAGCGGCGAGGACGCGGCGTGTTTCTGGAAGCCTCGCCCATCGACGTCTCGGCCATTCTGCGCGAGCGCCTGTTCGAGCGCGTGGAAACCGTGGTCCTGACCTCGGCGACGCTGGCGGTCGGGGGTACGTTTGATTTCCTGAAGCGGCGCCTTGGCATCGTGAACACCAGGGAGAAAATCCTGGACTCGCACTTCGACTACCCCAGCCAGGCGCTGCTTTACACGCCCTTGAGCCTGCCCGACCCGCGCGAGCCGGGCTTCGCCGCGCGGGCCGCCGAAGAGGTAGTCGAAGTACTCAAGGCCACCCGCGGGCGCGCCTTCGTGTTGTTCACCTCTTACCAGCAGATGCGCGACGTGTACGAACGCGTGCGGCATCGCCTGCGCTACCCGATGCTCCTGCAAGGCATGGCGCCGCGCACGGCGCTGCTCGATAAGTTCCGCTCGACGCCTCACGCCGTGCTCTTTGCCACCAGCTCCTTCTGGCAAGGCGTCGACGTCCAGGGTGAGCAACTGAGCGCCGTGATCATTGACCGGCTCCCGTTCGCCGTCCCCACGGACCCGGTGGTGGCGGCGCGCATCCGCCAGATCAACGCAGAGGGAGGCTCCGCGTTCAACGAGTATCAGATTCCCCAGGCCGTCATCGCCCTCAAGCAGGGGTTCGGCCGCCTGATCCGCAGCGAAACCGACCGGGGCGTGCTCGCCATCCTCGACCGGCGCCTGGTGCGGATGTCGTACGGACAAATGTTCTTCGCCAGCTTGCCCTCCTATCGCCGGACCGACCGGCTGGAAGACGTCAAGGCTTTCATGCGAGCCTGCTGATTCGTCCTTAGTCCTTCGTTCGCTGCGATGGGTGGCGCCGACCTGCTGGCGGGTCTGCCGCTTCCCGTCCGTAGAGTAGCTACCGCACGAAGCTTTTGTCGCGGGCTTGTCCCGTTCCGCAGGGGGAAGGCGCCCGCCGGGATCGTCGTGCCGCGACAGTCCTTGCGTCGCGCTACGCTTGACAACGCCGGAGGACGGTTCCTATAATTCTCACGTAAGAAGCACCGGGCAGCCGGCTGAGCGGGAATAACTCAGTGGTAGAGTGCGACCTTGCCAAGGTCGAAGTCGCGGGTTCGAATCCCGTTTCCCGCTCCAGAATTTTGTTAAGAAGTCGCTCGATTTCTCTCCGTTCAAGGCGCGGTACCCAAGTGGTAAGGGAGAGGT
>QHZK01000398.1 GCA_003224635.1 Acidobacteriota bacterium
TTTTTTCGAAGCATCATGGAGTCAAGTGGTCAGTTGTCCGTTGTCAGTCGTCAGTTGTCCGTTGCGTTCGCCTCGAGTCCGTCTCTGAAGTCAGGGGTAGCGCAGACCTCGTTTTTGAGGTCTGCGGTCCTTGGACAGAGAAGCCGCGGACCTTCAAAAAGCAAGGTCCGCGCTACTTGCTACCCGCTTTTGGCCGTTGCTTGCAGCCCGCGTCAGGCATGCACGATCAAGATTCGAATTCACTCCGAGGTACGCCCGACCGTCGAATAATCGATTGCAGCGTGCCGATGCGGAGTTCCTTATGATCGGGGACAGGGACGGTTACCGTGCCCTCAGGCGTCTTCTTCTGCACTACGATGTGGCATCCGCGCCTCCGCACTTCCACAAAGGCGTGCCTCAACATAATCGCACAAACCTCTTTACCTGAGAGAACACGCAGCTTACCCAGTCGAGACCTCCACTTGCGTGACATAAACCTCGCCGTGAAGGCATCGCTTTACCTCTTCGGGAGACGCGCTTTCGAAAAACAATTCCAGCGCTTCTCGAAGATTATCCCGGGCCTGTTCAATACTGTCCCCTTGGCTTGCGATATCCAACTCCGGACACAGCGAAACATAACCATCACCTTCAGCTTCGATGATTGCGGTAAGCTTCACGAAATAACCTCCTGAAGGGGTAGCGCAGACCTCGTTTTTGAGGTCTGCGGTTCTTGGACGAAGAAGCCGCGGACCTTCAAAGATGGTCCGCGCTACTCCCTACGAATCAAAGCGGCGCAGGAGAAGCACAGCGTTCAACCCGCCGAACGCAAACGAATTGGAAATCGCCACGCGGACGGGCTTCTCGCGCGCCGCGTTGGGAACATAGTCCAGGTCGCACTCGGGATCGGGTGCGGCATAGTTGGCGGTGGGCGGAACCACCCCACGCTCGATCGCGAGCGCCGTGGCCACCAACTCAACCGCTCCCGTCGCTCCCATAGCGTGCCCGTGCATGGATTTGGTCGAGCTGATAGCGAGGGAGCGAGCGTGCCCGCCAAAGACCTCCTTGATCGCCTGCGTCTCCGTCACGTCGTTCAATCGCGTCCCGGTGCCATGGGCATTGATGTAATCGACCTCCTCGGGGTTGACCGCCGCCTCGTCGAGCGCCATCCGCATGGCGCGCGCGGGGCCATCCACTGAGGGCTGCGTGATATGCCCGGCATCCGAAGTCATGCCGTAGCCGGCGACTTCCGCACGAATCGTCGCGCCGCGCTTCTTCGCATGCTCCAGCTCCTCGAGCAGCAGGACGCCCGCCCCCTCGCCCAGTACAAAGCCTTCGCGGTCGGCGGAGAACGGCCGGCAAGCGCGGCTGGGGTCGCTGTTGCCGGTCGCCAGCACGCGCACCGACTCCCAGCAGCGGACCATGCCGTAGGTGATCGGAGCATCGCTTCCGCCGGTCAGCATCACATCCGCGATGCCGAACTTGATGAGGTGGAAAGCCTCGCCGATGGCGTGTCCGGCCGAAGAACACGCCGTGGAGGTCGAAAACGAGGGCCCGCGGGCGCCGTGCTCCATGCAGATCTGCGACGTGGCGGCGTTGTGCATGATTTTGGGAATCGTGAACGGGTGCAGGCGAGTGGCCTTCTTCGCATAGAGGTTGAAACATTCGCCGTCGAAAGTGCCGACGCCTCCCATGCCCGAACCCATGACCACGCCGAAGCGGGGGCGCTCCTCGTCGCGGACTTCGATCCCGCTCGACTGCACGGCCTCTCGCGCCGCCAGCAATCCGAACTGGGCGAACCGGTCCAGCAGATCGAGCCGCTTGAGCGGGAAATAGTCCGCGGGCTTGTAGTCAGGGACCTCGGCGCCGATCTGCACGCACAGCGAGGAAGGATCAAACTGAGTGATACGGCAGATGGCCGAGCGGGCGTTCACAAGGTTGGAGAAAAAGCTTTCCACGTCCTTGCCCGCCGAGGCAAAGACTCCCATGCCGGTGATGACAACTCTCCGCACGCTTTGCTCCATGAGGGTCTTGATGAAGATCAGCCGCCGGCGGCCTGCGTCCCCCCCTTGGCCATGGCCACCAGGTCGGAGACGTCCTTGCCCTCGAGCACCCGGGTGAGGCTGTCGACCGCTTGCCGGACGCTCCTCATGTTCTGCGCCACGGCGTCCGGGATGTCGATCTTAAACTCCGACTCCAGGGCAAAGAGGATGTTGACGGCGTCGAGAGAGTCGATCCCCAGCTCGGCAAACGTCGAATCCAGTTTGACGACGCCAGGCTGAAAGTGCTGTTCGCGTGCGATGATGTCGATCACTTTTTCGGCTACGTTGTTTTCCACGGCTCGTTGTCTCCGCTTTGTCACTTTGATTTCCGCGCCGCAGGTAGCCGATCGCGGACCGTCGCCCGATTTCGGCCCCGGGAAGTCTTTCGTCAGGGCAGCTCGCTCAGCGCGCCAAACCAATCGGATCGCGTCGCGCCAGTTCGCCCACGACCTGCAGCAGCTCGGAAAGGCGAAAGGGCTTTTCGAGGAGCGCCCGCGCGCCCAACTCCCCTGCGAGTTGCCTCTCGCTGACACTGATAAACGAGGACATCAGGATCAGGTCATGAATAAGATTCTGCTCCCGAAGATGCTTGAACAACTGCAGGCCGGTTTCCTTAGGCATGTGCAGATCAGCGATGACGATGCGAAAGCCGCCGTCCTGGCGCAGCGCCTCGCGCGCCGCCATCCCGTCCGCGACGGCACCCACGGCGTACCCGTTCCCCTCCAGGACCTCGGAAAGCAGTTGCCTGCTTTCCTCGTCGTCGTCGACAATCAGAACCTTTGGCAATCCCACAGCTTTGGCTCCAGACCTTATCCTTGAACGACCGCGCACGCCAAGTTCCATGCGCCGCAGCAGGGCGGGAAGCACTTGATATGGTGGATGTTACAAGCTTTAGAGGGTCTGGAGCTTTGCAATTCGGAGCCCTAATCATGCCCCAGACCTGCGGCATTTTGCAACACCCCCCGGCGCAAATTGCCGCGCCGCGTCGGGCCTGGAGACTTCAGGGCCCGCGTTCGTTGTGGTTCACGCAGAGTGCAGGTAGAGACCGTCCCGCTCACGTTCCATGTGGAGACTTCAGGGCGGTGTCGGTTGTCGTTCAGGCAGGAAATCCCTCAGAGGAACGAACGAAAAGCCTTTGCTGATCGCCCAGTCAATGATCCGGGGCAGCGCTTTGACGGTATGCGACCGGTCGACTTGGTCCGGCGGACGCGCGCCGTGCCCGTCGTGCAGCAACAGGATCGCCCCCGGCCGCAAGTCCCCCACCGCCGTGCTGACGATAGCCTCGGCGCCTTGCCTCCAGTCGAGTCCCGAGTCCGACCACATGACCAGGCGCAGGCCTCGCTCGCCGAGCACGCGCCAGAGTCCGAGCCAGCGGACACCGTAAGGCGGACGAAAGACCGTGGGCGACTCCCCGGTGATTTTCCGCACCGCCTCCTGAGTGCGATCGATCTCCCGGGCCATGCTGCGCCGCGTCCGAAAACAGAGGAACGGATGGGAGTACGTGTGGTTGCCGAGCGCGTGACCCTCGGCCACGATGCGCCGCACCACGTCGGGATGACGCTCTACGTTCCTTCCGCAAACGAAGAACGTGGCGGTGATCCCGCGCGCGCGCAGAATATCGAGGATTTGTTCGGTGAAAGGCGGCGCGGGTCCGTCGTCAAAGGTCAGCGCGATGCGCTCGCCGTCCGCAGCTCCTCGCACCAGCGACGGCCCCAGCCACTGCGACGAGGGCGCCGCGCAGCCATACCAACCCAGGCCCACGGCCGCGCCGCCGACCGCAACACCAGCCACCCATGTCATCGCCGTCAGATAATCCTGAGCCGTCAGATGATCCTGAGCCGTCAGATGATCCTGAGAAAATTCAGCCCGGATTCGAGCGCCAGCATGGGGCTGTTGGTGTACGCGCTGACCTCATACGGGCAGCCGATCTTGCAGCCCTTGCAGAAGTCCCACAGCGTCGCTTCCTGGGCGATGATTCTCTTCACCTTGTCCGAGGCAAAAATCTCCTCCACAGGCGCCTGCGACTGGAAGAGCGTCACGAAAGCGCACGGCAGGTGAATCGAGCCGTCGGGCTTCATCGAGATCAGCCGGGAAGGATGACGGCAGGGGAACTGCTTGCCGAAGCCCCCGTTGCGATAGAACTCGTAATAGTGCGTGTAGAAGCGCACGTT
>QHZK01000022.1 GCA_003224635.1 Acidobacteriota bacterium
GGACTGGCTTCCAGCGAGCAATTGCGCTGCGCGAGATCGCAGACGCTCAACAGCAAGCGTCTGCGCTAGCCAGCCGAGCGTTCCTCTAGGGCGAGCTGACCAATCACGGCGAGCGTCGGGCGCTTGTGCTGCACTCGCCTTCGGGGAAGCGTTAAGACGGGAATGAAGCTCGAAGATTACAGTCTTGGACTGTCAGGAAGACGGTTGACGGGTTGCGGAGATCCCGCAATTTCAGGTTGCTATGCCCTCATGCCCAGGCGCGAGGGCGCGCGCGCCCGCCGCGGACGTGCGCGACTCAAACGCAGTCTTCAGATGCGTTTCCAGGAGGCACACCTTCCGCAATCCCAGATTAGCACACAAAAATGAGACAATGGGGACGGATGGGACGCGTGGGACAAATTATTTCTCCCCTGGAAAATCAACGAGTTGCAACGGGCGTCGACGCTCTGCGCTACCCGTGCGACGAAGGTTTATAATAGCCTCTCTCAGGGTGACAGCCTCTTAGTGGAGGGAGACCAGATGAAGCGACGTGATTTTCTAACGGGTCTTGTGGGTGGGGCTGCAGGCGCCGGCCTGCTGGCGGCGGAAGGTCTCGAGGGGAAGACCTTGGCCCTTCAGCGCAAGAGGTCGCGAGGCCGGGCCACTAGACCTCACCCGAGCGACAAACGCAGCCGCATTGGGATTTCTACCTGGAGCTTTCACAACCTCTTCCCTAAGACCCGCGACCAGGACGCCACCGCGACGGGCAAGAACCTGGTCCTGATGGACTTTCCGGAGATGATTGCGGACCGCTACAAGGTCCACAACCTGGAATTTGTGGCGCCGCACTTCGCCTCGACCGAGCCAACCTACCTTCAGGAGCTCAAGGGCAAGCTCTTGAGGGCCCAGTCGCACCTGATCAACATTCCCGTGGACATCGAGGAAATCTGGAACGCGGGCGGCCTTTCGGACCCTGAACCGAAGGTTCGCGAGACCGCCATCAATGCCTCGATGAAGTGGATTGACATCGCCAAGCAGCTTGGCGCGCGCTCGGTGCGCTGTGATCCCGGCAAGATGAATCCCGGCGACTTGACGCTGACTATTGATTCATACCAGAAGCTCGCGGCCTACGGCAGGTCCAAAGGCATTCACGTCATCATCGAGAACCACGGCGGCGTGGGCTCGGAACATCCCGAGGAGTTAGTCGAGCTCTTCAAGGGCGTGGGCGGGGACTTCATCGGCGCTCTGCCCGATTTCGGCAATTTCCCCGACGAGCAGACGCGTATGCGAGGGCTGCCGCTCCTGTTCCCCTACGCGCGCACCGTCTGCCACGCCAAGGGACTGGACCTCGACGCGAGCGGCAACGAAACCAAGTTCGACTTTGCCAAGTGCGTCGAGATATCGAAGCAAGCGGGATACAAAGGCGTCTACTCCATCGAATACGAGGGTCCGGGCGACCCCTACGACGGCGTGCAGAAAGTCGTGGACGAGCTGCTGCGGTACTTGTAGCGTGGCAAGTGGCAAGGTAGAAAAGTAGCACCAGCAACGCGGCGCGGAGCTGCTTCTCAAGGTTCCGCGCTCGTTATCGCGGCTTTCGAAAAAGCCGCAGACCTTGCAGGCAGGTCTGATGCGCTACCCCCGGTTGTCAACACCGCCCCCTGCGTCGGACGCCTACCTGGCAATCCAGGCAAGGAGGTTCATCAGTAACCGGTAGGCCCCGGGGGCCAGCACCACTCCCCCTCCTGTGACTACAACAAGCCGAGCCACAAAAGCCCGGTCTTTTATGCCGGACTCCCGGCGCTCGATGTCTTTGATGTCTTCCACTGTCCACGTAAAGTTCTTGGCCTTGGCTTCCCCTTGGGACGAAACCAAGTTACGATTCAGTTTTGTGTCGCTGCTCAAGATGCCACCCCTTTGAAGGACGGGTCGTACTCGACGTTCTCTACCCCGTCACACCTGTTGAATTGAAACAAGCTTGCGCTCCGGTCTCTCGCAGGGCGAAGTTTCTCGCGGGCCCTGTTGGTCGTGTGTCCTCCGGTGCAAGTCAGCTTAACGACTGGACTCTTCGGTTCCAACTGAGGGAAAACGGGCAGGCTAATGATCTTCGTCCCGCTTGCACCCAAATGTCGCGATTTTGTCCAGCTTGGGGGGGCTAGCTCCATCATAGGCGATTGGCGTCAGAAGACAATCGCTCGTTGGTGCCTCAGAGAGGCGGCACCGGAGTGCTACTTCGGCGTCCTTCAAAGGGGGTCAAACGATTCTCCGATGTGGACGCTTGCCTTGCGCGCGACTCGCTTCGACGTAGCTTCTCGCTGCCGTGCCGGTCGATTACTGACGGCTGAGGACTGAAAATTGATGGCCACTTTGAGACCGGCCCCCCCCTCGCAGGGGCAGTGGGCCTACGTTGTTGATTCAGCGGATATTACCTTCGTCAGGCAAAGTCTTTCTTCAGTTTCCTCTGGTCATTGCCGCCCGGACGTGTTAGTATGAAGGTGCAGTTTGTAGTAGAGTTGTAATTCCGGATGGTCCTGGGAAACAGCCACAAGAGCAATCGGGTGCTGTTTTGCTTTTGTGACCTGCGGTCTTACATCGGATCGTCGGGTCTCGCCCGCCGTTGCCGTATTCAACAAATTGCCAAATCAAATAGAAGAGGATGTTTCGAAGAAATGGAAAAGGAACAAGGTACAGTGAAGTGGTTTAACGCAGCGAAAGGCTACGGATTCATCCGTCGCGAAAGCGGGGACGACGTTTTCGTGCACTTTTCGGCCATCCAGGGTGACGGCTACAAGACCCTGGAAGAGGGCGCGGCGGTGAGCTTTGAGGTCCGCAAGGGCCCTAAGGGTTTGCAAGCAGACGACGTCGAGCGAGTGTAAGCAGGACCAGGGCGGCCCCGCAACGGCCGCCCTGAGTACGCGGGAATGGCCGGTTTCAGGTAATCTGGACTGATTGCCTCGATGCTTGAGGTTATCGCTTAGCTTGGCCGCGGGAAGCTCGAGCGGAGCACGGCGGCTGCTTTCAGCCGCAGGCAGGCGGTCCCGAAGACCGCCGATACCCCCCGTCCGAACGAAAGGAAACCTATGGCTTTCAAAACCGGGCAGTACATTCGACATGCCAAGTACGGAAACGGAACGATTGTAGAACTTGGCGTCGATCGCACCGTGGTGGATTTTGACACGTTTGGTACGAAAAAGTTCGTTACGTCTCTCGCCACCTTCGAGGCAGCCGAGGGCGAGGCGCCCAAGAGGAAGCGTGGTTCAGGGAGTCGGCGCGCCAAGGGTGTAGCCGCGAAGGTCGTGGCAACCAAAGCTTTGGCCAAGGCCGCATCGGCCTAGTCCGTCACCGGCCCCGCGCCGGTCTGTTTACCCGCTGGTCCGGCGAAACAACCAAGTTGTAACCGGTACGACCGACGCTTCAAGTCGGCACCCTACGACGAAAGAAAGTCATTCATTGGCCCACACCTCTCAGACACTGGCCCAAGCGCGCCAGCCCGATGCAACAGACCAGGCAGAAGTCAGAACAGGAGCGCGCGGCCGTGTCTCAGCCTGGCGGGCTTTGCCGTTCGCCGCCGTGCACCTGGCCTGCCTGGCGGCTTTTTTCGTCGAGTTTCGCTGGTCTTACGTGGTCCTCTGCGCGGCGATGTATTACGCGCGGATGTTTTTCGTCACCGCCGGCTATCACCGTTACTTTTCCCACCGGTCGTTTAAGACCAGCCGCGCCTTCCAGTTCGTCCTCGCGTTTTTGGCGATGACGTCTTCGCAGAAGGGCGTCCTGTGGTGGGCGGCTCACCACCGCGCTCACCATCGCTTTTCCGACACGGAGAACGACATCCACTCTCCTTCGCGCGACGGGTTCTGGTGGTCGCACATGGGCTGGATCCTGAGCGACTCCTACGATGAGACCAACTTCAGCTCGATCCGCGACCTCACCAAGTATCCTGAACTTCACTGGCTCAACCGGCATTTCCTGGTGCCGCCCGTAAGCCTTGCGGTCACGATTTTCCTTCTCGGCGGATGGAGCGCGCTGGTCTGGGGCTTCTTTATCAGCACGGTGCTCTTGTGGCACGGCTCCTTCATCGTGAACTCCCTCTCCCACGTCTTCGGCCGGCGCCGCTACGCCACCACCGACACCAGCCGCAACAGCTTCCTGATCGCTCTCGCCACCATGGGAGAAGGCTGGCACAACAACCACCACCATTACATGTCGTCCGCCCGCCAGGGATTTTTCTGGTGGGAAATCGACGGTACTTATTATCTCCTGAAGTCGCTCTCCTGGCTGGGCTTGGTCTGGGACCTGCGCAGTCCTCCTGTGCGCGTGGTGAACGCCTTCGGCGCCTCTCGATAGGTTTTTTCGTCCGCTGACGCTCGAGCCGAGTCCTTTGGGATTTTAGATTTTGGGATTTTCGATTTTCGATTAACAGCACGCCAAGCTGTCGGGACCAAAGAAACGAGCCGGATCACTAATCCAAAATATTTGAAATCCTCAATTTGAAATCTTCACAATATCCAAAAATCGGCCAAAATTCTCGGTGGGCTCGTAATTTGAAATTTTCAATCTTCAATTTTCAATTTCCGGACCGCACTGAGCGCCGGCCATTAAACTAAGAGTAAGAGAATGACCAAAGCACGCGCGAAAAGGTCGAAACTTCGCCGCTACGTCATCGTCCTGCTGGTGGTCCTCTGCGCCGTTCTGATCGTGAACGAAATTTTTGGCCAGCACGGCATCGTCGCCCTGCGTCGCCAGAAGAGGGACATGAAGTCGCTCGAGCAGAGGATTCAACAGCTTCAGAGGGATAACGTGCAGCTTGAAATGCAGATCAACGCGCTGAAGTCTGACCCTAAAACGATCGAGAAACGGGCGCGCGAGCAGTTGCACATGGCGCGCCCTAACGAGCGAATTTACGTGCTGCCTGAGAAGGATCCCAAAGCAGAACCCTCCGCGGGCCCTCCAAACAACTCGGCAAAACCATAGCCGTCAAGGGGCCGGTTTCGCGCCGTAGCGCCGGGCTTCAGCCCGGCATCTCGTGCCGCTAAAAAGATGCAGCCCTAGAGGGCGGCGCTACGCTACCGCACCACGCCCTGAAGCGGGCTTGATGCCGTCGCGTAGAGCTTTTTCGGCATGCGGCCGGCGAGATACGCTTTACGTCCGGCGATGACGGCGTGCTTCATCGCCTCGGCCATCAGCACCGGGTCTTCAGCCCCGGCGATCCCTGTGTTCATCAGCACGGCGTCCGCCCCGAGCTCCATCGCCACAGCAGCATCGGAGGCGATGCCGACGCCGGCATCAAGGATCAGGGGCACGCCAGCGATCATCTCGCGCAGGATACGGATATTGGCGGGGTTCTGGACGCCCATGCCGGAGCCGATCGGGGCGCCGAGCGGCATCACGGCGGCGGCCCCGGCATCGATCAGGCGGCGCGCGGCGATCAGGTCGTCATTGGTGTAAGGCAGCACCACGAAGCCTTCGCGCACCAGGGCTTCCGTGGCCTTGACCAGCTCGAAGTTGTCCGGGAACAGCGTCTTCTCATCTCCGATGACTTCGAGCTTGATCCAATTCGAGAGTCCCGCCTCGCGCGCCAGGCGCGCGGCGCGGACGGCCTCGTCCGCCGTATAGCAGCCGGCAGTGTTCGGCAGGATGAAGTATTTCGCGCGGTCAATGTAGTCAAGCAGCGACTCTTTCGTGCGGTCGGTCAGATTGACGCGGCGCACCGCGACCGTCACGATTTCCGCCCCCGAGGCTTCGTGGGCGCGGGCCATCTCCTGAAAGTTCTTGTACTTCCCGGTTCCTACAATCAGCCGCGAGCGAAATTCCCTTCCCGCAATGCGCAGTGCATCGTTTTCCATGAGAGTCATTTTAGTACGTCAGCGGTCAGTTGTCAGTAGTCCGTTGTGCGTTGCCAGTAATCAGTCGTCGGTATTGGTTGGTCGGAGGTCCGAGACCAGAAATCAGACATCAGAAATCAGAACCCGCATTCGGCGCATTCCCCGCGACAGCTCAGGGAAGGGTGGCATGGGACAACGGACAACGGACTACTGACTACGGACACGGAGGCCCGCCTTCCGGCCATTCCACCACGACAATCTTTCCGTCAGGCTCGCGCTCCAGCGTGGGAGCGTAAAGGCCGCGCAATTCGCGGCGCCACCAGAGGCCGGTCGCGCGCTTGGTGGCGAGGTCGGTGAACCAATACTGCCACACCACGGCCCGGACCTGCCGGGGCGGGTCGCCTGGGAAAGGGTTTCCGGCAAAGAGCGAAAGGACGCTCGAGTCGTTCTGAAGTAGCAGCCTTTCCGACCGCACCACCCACGTGTTCTCGCGCCAATTCCCCAGCGCAGCGAACCACAAGTTCCAATCGAAGCGCGGCTGATAGGGCGCGTAGAAGTGCGGCGCCTCGAGCGGGTCCTGCGGCTTGTAGCGAAAGGGATAGGCCACCCAAGTCTTGCCGTCGCGCGAGCCCTCGAACTCAATTTCGTATCGCGCCCGCGTCATGACGGCGAAGAGCCCGTATTGTTCGGCGATACGGAAAGGCTCGAGCGCCTCGATGGGCGCCTCGGGAAGGGGCAGCACCGGCGCGAGCATCAGCAGGAGCAGCGCCGTGGACGCGTAGAAAACCCAGCTCAGGCAGACGCCGCTTAGCAACAGTGACAAGTGACTTAAGAACAGTGACAAGTGACGGGTGACAAGTGACGAGCGCAGAGCTTCGATTTTCGAGTTTCGAGTTTGCAACTTCGAGTTTCCAGTTTCTAATCTGGAATCTTTAATCTGAAATCTCGAATCACCCGCTCCCGGCCGCAGACGGAGCACACGGCGCGCGACGCCGCCGAGGAAGCGATCGTCGAGCAACAGGACTCCCAGCGCCAGCACGAGATGATTCAAGAAGGCGAGGTTTGCGGTGAGGATGATTCCGACCTGAAACGGAGTGACGATGAAGAAGCAGGCGATGCGCCAGCGGCGCGGCAGGAAAAGCATCCAGACCAGTCCGAGTTCGGCGGCCAGCGTGAACAGCGCCACAGCAGCTTGAAACTTGTGCGGAAGCTGCTGGGCGTACCAGCCGATCCAGTTCGGCAGCGGACCGTTTTCGTAGTAGTGATCGAGGGCGGTTAGGCGTCGCCACTCGGGCTCGCCGCTCAGCAGCTTGACCAGTCCCGACTCGAAGTAAATCCGGAACCACAGCCACTGGAGCAGAAACAAGCTGGCTCGCGACGGAGGGTGCCCCTCGCCCAAACCCGGCCGCAGACCGGGCGGCGCGAAGAAGAGACATAGGAAGCCGGCCGCGAGCAGCATGCCGTCCGACTGGTAAGAGGAGAAGTCTTGGGCGGCGGTCACGAACGAGAGGAAAGCGATCAGGCAAACCGCCAGGGCAGCGCGCGGCCAGACGTTCAGCACCAGCAGAGCCGAAGCCACCAGGCCGACTGCGCACAGGAGGTTGAGCGCGTGGTTTCCCGAACCCAGCCAGAGCAGCGTCGGCGCAGACCAGGTAGCACCGACGCCGGGACGTTCCGACAGTCTTGCGAGGTAGTCGCCCGCAGGCAGGATGCCGTTCGGGCCGATCAGGCCGCGAATCTGAAAGAACAGCGAGTAGAACGCTGAGAAGAAGATCAGCCCGAGAGCGCGCAGGAACATCCAGCGCGGCCACAAGTGTCCTGGTCCGGCGCGCGGCCCGGGGCCAAAGAGCCACCGCGCAATTGCCAAAAGGCCTGACGGCACCGCACTATTTTACAGGTTCCAGCGCGAAGGTTCGCCAGCGGGCTTGGTGGTCACGCGTTCTGGGGCTGGGCGGCGTGGCGCAGATACAATTCTTCGATTACGTCTCGATAACGTTCTTCGACCACGGACCGCTTGATTTTCAGGGTCGGCGAGAGCTCTCCGGAGTCGATCGTGAACTCTTTGGGGAGCAGGGCAAACTGGCGGATCTTTTCGTACGAGGCGCACCAGCGAGTCAGATCATCCACCTGTGTCTGGAAGAAGGACTGAATTTGGGGGCTCCGAAGCAGCTTTTCGCGGTTTCCGAAAGCAATTCCCTTGGATCGAGCGTCGGCTTCGAGACGCTCAAAATTGGGTACGATCAGAGCGCCGACAAACTTTCTGCCCTCGCCCAAGACCATGATTTGAGAAATGTAAGGATGCCCCTGGAACAGATTTTCCAGCTTCTCCGGGGAGACGAACTTTCCTCCCGAAGTCTTAAACAGGTTCTTTTTCCGCCCGGTGATGCTGAGGAATCCGTCAGAGTCGATTGCGCCCAGGTCGCCGGTGCGAAACCAGCCGTCCACGAAGGCCCGGCGGTTCTCTTCGTCGAGATGGTAGTAGCCGGGGGTGACGTTCGGTCCGCGCACCAGGATTTCCCTTCCCGCGCGCCCTTCCTCGTCGACCGATTCTTCTCCCAGCTTCACCTCGACGCCGGGCACGGGCCGGCCCACGGTCCCAAGCTTGACGCACCCGGGATAGTTCACCGCGATGGTCGGCGAAGTCTCCGTCAAGCCGTAACCCTCATAGATCGGAATTCCCATGGCCCAGAAGAACTCGGCGAGCTCTCTCGCCAGCGGCGCCGAGCCCGAGAAAACCGTTGCTACCCGCCCGCCCAGCCGCGCTCGCACCTTCGAGCCAACCAGTGAATCGGCAATCGCGTGCTTGATCCTGAGGCCGAGCGGAGGCTCGCGACGCTCAAGGCGATAAGGCAGATACTCGCCGCCGACCCTGACCGCCCAATGGAAAAGCTTCTGCCGGAGCGGCGGCGCCTGCCGCACCGCTTCCGTGACCTTCTCGTGGATTTTCTGCAGCACGCGCGGCGCCACCGCCAGCACGGTCGGCCGCACTTCGAGCAGGTTCCGCGGCAGCGCGTCGAAACTCTCCGCGTAGGCGATCGATACCCCCAGGGAAAAGTAGGTGTAGTCGAGCATTCGCTCGTAGACGTGGCTCAGGGGCAGGAACGAGATCGCCACATCGTGGCCGCCCAGCGGGAAGAGGCGCTCGCACGCCTTGACGTTCGAAGCGATGTTCGAGTGCGTCAGGACCACTCCTTTGAATGCGCCCGTGGTTCCCGACGTGTACAAAAGGCTCGCCGTGTCTTCCGGCCGGACCTCAAGGGCCCTAACGCGAAGAGACCGGACGGTGTCCTGGCCCCGCTCGAGCTCGCTTGAGGCCAGCCGCTGCCAGCTCTCCGCGCTGCCGTCCGTTGCGCTGACCGTGTCCATCACCACAACGAACCTCAACTCGGGCAGCGCCGACCGTATATTGAGAACTTTGTTGAGTTGCGCCGCCGTTGAGACCACGATGGCTTTCGACCCGGAGTCGCGGACGATATATTCAATATCAGGCTCGAGAAGCGTTGGGTAAATCGGCACGAGCGCCGCGCCCATGCCCAGCACGGCGTAGTCCGTCAGCGCCCACTCGACGCGGTTCTCGGAGAGAATGGCCACGCGGTCGCCGCGACGGATGCCGAGGCGGTCGAACGCGGCAGCCAATGCGGCCGCTCTTCGCAAAGCTTCCGCAGACGACAAGCCCTGGTACCGCCCGCTGGCCTTGAACAGAAACGCGTCCGGCCTGGGGCGCTCGTCGATCGCGGTCAGGAAAAGCTGGTTGATGGTTTCGAAGCTGGTTGAGCTCATGAGGTCAACAGGAAGTTCTAGCGCATTTTCTCAACGACCTCGTTCGGCAATCGGCTCAGAACGAATTCCTTGACCGCCAGCGCGGAGGCGCGGGCCGCTTGGGCTTCTTCGAGCGCTGGCCAGAAAGTTTCGTCGTATCTGAGTTTCATGGCGTAGGGGGTCAACGAGTCAGCCGTGGTTGCCAGCGACTGGAATGAGGCGTCGATGCCGGCGCAGAGTTTGATGAGCTTGTCCAGCTCGTGAGTAAAGGGGAACTGCGTGTCGTGGTGAATCAGAAAGGCCTTCAGGTATTTCTCGGCCGCTCGTTGGGCGTGAAAGCAGGCGGCGTCGAAGGCGCCAGCGTTCAGCAAAACCTCCATGGCCACCAGATCGCTCCGCGCCCTTCGCAGCCGGCCACGCACCAGGTCAGCCTTCTGTTTCATAGAGGACCCTGCCTTTGCCTTCACGCACGGCTTTCTTTCATAGAGGACCTTACCCTCACGCGCGGCGGTGGTTACAAAAGCCTGAGGGACGGCGCTCCATTCCCATACCTCCTCTGGTGTGTAGACGATAATGTCCACGTCCGCCCACAGGCCCGCCAACGCCCGGTAAAGCGGGACCTCCCGCCGAGCGCGAGACTCGTCACACTCCTTGATGACCAGGATATCGAAATCGCTGCTCGAGCGGGCGTCTCCCCGCGCCCGGCTTCCAAACAGGATCACTTTTTCCGGCTGGGCCTGCTCCACGATGCGCGCGACGATTTGTTCGAGTAACGGCTCAACCGCAGTCTGCGATTCCACAGTTGCTCCCGTCCCGACGCTTCACCCTCAGGCCAGGACGCCTCACAAACAAGGCTAGCATATTTGGGCAGATTGCGGCGCCAGAAGGGACCGACCATGGCCCGCCCAAGCCACTTGCTCGGATACGAAGGCGGTGTAGCTGGAAAGCGTTCCGTTCCGGCTCACTTCCCGGCGCGAAAGTTCTTGGCGAGCGCTTCGCGCGCTCCTGCCTGGTTGTCGGCGAGCTCGGGCCCGTATTCGGGGTCGGGGCAGAGTTGCAAAATCTTCTCGAGCATCTGACGGGCTTCCTGACGGCGGCCCACGGCCTGATAACTGTCTGCGAGATACAGCATGGTGAGGGAGTTCTCGGGGAACCGCCGCAGACAATCTTCCAGCAACTGGACGGAGCGGTGCTTGTCGCCGCCTTTGAAAAACGGAGCGCGGTAACAGATCCGTCCCAGCGTGCGCAGGCCCGACGCCTCCTCGTAGTCGGGGTCGAGCTTGAGGACGGTCTCCATCTCCCGCCGGATCGTGTCGACCAGGCGCAGACCGTCCAGGAGCCCGCCTTCTTCGGCGATCAAGCCGTAATTGGCCCCCAGCCAGAAGTGACCCTCGACGCGGCCGGGCTCGACCGCTACGGCCTTCTTTCCAGCCTCGACTCCGGCGCGCAGCAGCTTGACCTTCTCTCCACCCGGCGCGTGCCGGCCCCAGTAATTGTAAAACTTCGAGAGGCGCCACCAGGACTCGTAGTCCTGGGGGTTCGCGGCCACGGCGTCGCGCAGCAAGGAGACGCCCTTGCTTACATTGGCCAAGTCCTGCCGGCCCAGATAGTAATCGTCGGCCTTGCGAACCTGAATGGAGATCGAAGCCCGGCCCGTCGTCCCGTCGGACGCCGCACCGAGGGCCTGCGCTGCATGAAGGCAACCCAACACGCCGGCGAAAAGGAGCGGATAAGGTATTCCCCGCGTTGAAGTCCTCAGCCTCAGTTTAAATCGCCGTCCTCGATCCGTAAACCTCTCTCCTCCTTACGGGTTGGCGTGGACCGCCGCCCGGCCCGAGCAAGTTTCCAAGTTTGAGGTATGTTAACAAAAAGTGCAACAGTTTCGTTCCTTCGTTCTTCTTCGCGCGGTTCTCTGGCTGACAACGCAAAGCTCAGGAAAACATCTCCTCTCGCGATACGGACTTAGCCCGCCACTACGCCTTCCTTTCGATTTCTCCTTCGTTAGGGTAAGATGCTCCGAGAGGGCTTCCAGGATGGCACGCTCCGGCGCAACGATTCATGAAGAGCCAGTTCCAGCGGGACACCAATACCAGCCCGTCCGCGCCCCACGCGGAACCGACCTCACCTGCAAGGGTTGGCAACAAGAAGCGGCCCTCCGCATGCTGATGAACAACCTTGACCCGGAAGTCGCCGAGCGCCCCGAAGAATTGATCGTTTACGGCGGCACCGGCAAGGCCGCGCGGAACTGGGAGTGCTACCACGCCATCGTGGAATCGCTCAAGGGTCTCGCCAATGACGAAACCCTGCTCGTGCAGTCAGGCAAGCCCGTAGGAGTCTTCCAGACCCACGAATGGGCGCCGCGCGTGCTGATTGCCAACGCCAACCTCGTCGGGCATTGGTCCTCGTGGGAGAAATTCCGGGAGCTCGAGCGCCTGGGCCTCATCATGTATGGTCAGATGACCGCCGGGAGCTGGATCTACATCGGCTCGCAAGGGATCTTGCAGGGCACCTACGAGACTTTGGCGGCGGCAGGCCGCAAGCACTTTGGCGCGGACCTCGGCGGGAAACTTGTGGTAAGCGGCGGGCTGGGCGGCATGGGCGGGGCCCAGCCCCTGGCCGCCACCCTCAACGGCGCAGCCTTCCTCGGCGTCGAAGTCGACGGTGAAAAGATCAAGCGGCGCATCCGCACCGGCTACTGCGACATCTGCGTGAACGATCTCGACGAGGCAGTCCGCATCCTGAAGATCTCCATCCGGCAGAAGCAGGCGGTCTCGGTAGGGCTCGTCGGGAATTGCGCTGAGGTGATTCCCGAACTCGCGCGCCGAGGCATTGTCCCGGACCTGCTCACCGATCAGACCAGCGCGCACGATCCCTTGAACGGCTACGTTCCCGCCGGGCTGACCCTTGAAGCCGCGGCCGAGTTGCGGCGCAAAGATCCTGAGGACTACTTGAAGCGGTCGTACGAGTCGATTGCTCGTCACGTGGCCGGCATGCTCGACCTCCAGAAACTCGGCGCCGCAACCTTCGACTATGGCAACAACATCCGCACTATGGCCTTCGAGCACGGCGGCGTGAAAGACGCCTACAGCTTCCCCGGCTTTGTCCCGGCCTACATCCGACCGCTGTTTTGCGAGGGTCGCGGACCGTTCCGGTGGGTGGCGCTCTCGGGCGATCCCGCGGACATCTACCGCACTGACGACCTCGTGCTCGAACTCGTTCCCGACAATGATAATCTGAACCGCTGGATTCGCCTGGCCCGGAAGCGCGTGAGGTTCCAGGGACTGCCGGCGCGCATCTGCTGGCTGGGCTACGGAGAACGGGCTCTGTTTGGCGAGCGGTTGAACGACCTGGTGGCCAAGGGTGAACTCAAGGCGCCCATCGTGATCGGCCGCGACCACCTGGACTGCGGCTCAGTAGCCTCGCCCTTCCGGGAAACCGAAGCGATGAAGGATGGCAGCGACGCCATCGCGGACTGGCCAATCCTGAACGCGCTGCTCAACACCACCTCGGGCGCGAGCTGGGTCTCGGTGCATAACGGCGGCGGAGTGGGTATTGGATACTCGCTCCACGCCGGCCAGGTTACGGTGGCGGACGGCACGCCGGAGATGGCTCGGCGCATCCAGCGCGTCCTCACCAACGACCCGGGAATCGGCATCGCGCGCCACGCGGACGCGGGTTATGAGGAAGCGGCCCGGTTTGCGCGACAAGCCGGAGTGAAAATCCCTATGGGTCCCAAGTAATCGCGCGCCGGCGGAAGCCCACGAACTACAGAGAACGGACCGCGGACCGTCGCTCAGCTTTTCTTGGCCGTGACGGCAAAGAAAGCCGACGGCTTTTGCTCGACCTTTTTGCTCTTGCAACTGGGGCAGGTGATGCCGCCTTTGTCGTACTCGGCCAGCGTCATGATGCTTACGAACGACTTCTTGCACTTTTGGCAGACGAAACTGTAGCTCGGCATAGGCGCTACCCTCCGATTCTTTGCGGTGCCCCTAGTGTAGCAAAAACCGCCGCGCCGTCAACGATGATTCCCGCCGGCCTATCCTTCTTCTTTCGCCATGCCGGGCAACTCCTGACGCTTTCCGGCCCTCCGGTCCCGCGCCGAGGTCCGGACCTCGGCGAATTGGGGATTCTGCGAGACGGGGCCGTGCTCACCCGCGGGCCGATCATCGTCGGCGTCGGCAGGACTCGCGACCTCGATGCCGAAGCCCGGAGGATGAAAGCGCGCGCCATCGACTGCCGGGGCCGGGTCGTCATGCCGGGGTTTGTCGACTCCCATACTCACCTGGTGTTCGCGGGCAGCCGCGTGGATGATTTCGAGGAGCGCCTGCGCGGGAGGACTTACGAGGAAATTGCCGCCTCGGGCGGAGGGATTACGCTTTCTGCGAGGTTGCTCGGCGAGGCCTCGACGCGGGAATTGTGCGCTCGGGCCTGTCATTTTCTCGAGCAGCTCGCCGCCCACGGGACCACCACAGTCGAAGTGAAGACGGGCTATGGCTTGAGCGCGGCGAACGAAATGAAAACTCTCCGAGCGATCGAGAGGATTCGCAAGCAGTCGCCTCTTGAAATCGTTCCGACCCTGCTCGCCGCGCACGCGGTTCCTGCGCAATACAGGAAGCGCCCGCGAGCTTACATTGACCTGCTGGCGCGACGACTGATGCCGGAGGTTGCGAAGAACAGGCTCGCAGAATTCATCGACTGTTTCTGCGAGCGCGTGGCGTTCAGCGTTGCGGACTGCCGCCGCGCGCTCGAAGCCGGACTCCGTCACGGCTTGATTCCGCGCCTCCACGCCGAGCAACTCAGCCGCACCGGAGGCGCGCGCCTGGCGATCGATCTCGACGCCGCGTCCGCAGACCACCTCGACCACGTCAACCGCTCGGACATCCGCGCGCTCGCCCGCTCGGGCGTGGTTGCGACGCTCGTCCCCGGCGCCAACTTCCACTTGGGACTTGGGACTTACCCTCCCGCTCGCGGCCTGATCGAAGCCGGGGCGGCGGTGGCGCTCGCCACGGACTTCAATCCCGGCACCAGCCCCACGCTCAACATGCAATTCGTCCTCGCGCTCGCCTGCTCGGCCCTGCGCATGACGCCCGCTGAGGCGATTTCCGCCGCCACCATCAACGCCGCTTATTCTTTGCGCCGGGCGGACCGCCTGGGCTCGCTCGAACCCGGCAAGCAGGCTGACCTCGCCGTCATGGAGGTGGACGATTACAGGAAGATTCCTTATTACTTCGCGTGGAACCACTGCGTGATGACCGTGAAGCGCGGGTGGATTATCTACGCGCAAGATCGGCTTGGCGTTAGCGGTATCGTGTCTTAAGATGGACAAGTTGTAGCGGCGCTCTATGAGCGCCGACCGGCGGTCACAGACCGCCGCTACAGCGGAACGCGTGGGGACGCGCCCTGAGGCGAGGGCGATACAACCGGAGACATTAGGGATGACATCCACCTGACCAGCGCATCGACAGACTGTGAGGAACACAGCGTATGACCACTGCTACTTCGAACAGTAATTCCAAATTGCGCAGCCGCGACTGGTTCGCGCGGGACGACCTCTGGGGCATGTCGCACCGCGCCTATCTGCGGGCCGAGGGCTTCACGGGCCAAGTCTTCGACGGGAAACCCGTGGTGGGGATTTGCAACTCCTGGAGCGAGCTCACCACCTGCAACGCGCACCTGCGCCAGGTGGCGGAGGCGGTCAAACGCGGCGTGTGGGCGGCGGGCGGGTTTCCGCTCGAGTTCCCGACGATCTCGCTCGGGGAAGTGCTGATGAAGCCCACCACCATGCTCTATCGCAACCTGATGGCGATTGACGTGGAGGAGTGCATCCGCGCTTACCCGCTCGACGCCGTCGTGCTGCTCTCCGGTTGCGACAAGACAACGCCCGCGGAGTTGATGGGCGCGGCGAGCGCGGACGTTCCGGCCATCATGGTGCCGGGCGGGCCCATGCTGCGGGGCATGTATCGCGGCTCGCCTATCGGCTCGGGCACCGACACCCGCCGCTACTGGAGCGAGAAGCGCGCGGGGCGGCTGAGCGACGAGGCGTGGTGCGAGATCGAAAGTTGCATCTCGCGCAGCGCCGGCCACTGCATGGTGATGGGCACAGCGTCCACCATGACCAGCCTGGCCGAAGCCCTGGGCATGACGCTGAGCGGCTGCGCGAACATTCCCGCCGCGGACTCGCGGCGTCTGGCCATTGCCGAGGAGAGCGGCCGGCGCGCGGTCGAGATGGCGCGGGAGGGCCTGCGCCCCTCGCGCATCCTCACGCGCGAGGCCTTCGAGAACGCCATCCGCGTCAACATGGCGATCGGCGGATCGACGAATGCCATCATTCATCTGGTCGCCCTCGCGGGCCGGGTAGGC